>NZ_QKVN01000013.1:0-90284 GCF_003231195.1 Acinetobacter sp. WCHAc060042 | reverse complement strand
CACGATCTGTATGTTGCTTTTTCCACTTTTGATCAAAATGTTGTTTGCCAAGTTGTTTGGCTTCTACTGCATTGGGGGCAACAACGAGTACATAACGATGCAACTCCCCAAATTCACGTGTGTCATAGCCACCTAAATTTATGAGCCACAATTTTTCATCTGTGACTTGAGGCTGAGCATCACTAAACTGTATTTGGTATTTTTTCCCCGCACTTTCAACACCATTTAGCCGTGCCCAAGCATCTATATGTAAGCCTTTTTGTTCACCAAACCATGCATGTTTAAGTTGCGGGTAACTGTCTTCTAAACTGTCAGCGACAGCAAACACAACATCATGGACTTCGGTATTGGCACGTGCATGACGACCACCAAGCATGACCATAAATAGGTTGGGCATTTTCTTTCCTCTATTCAATAGTTTCACTTACATCACAAAATGATTCATCATTTACGAGGCAGAAAACATACTTTTTCTGCAAAAGTATTCAACTAAATGATACACGCCAAACTCATCAGCAACTGTTCGAGTCAGGCTAAAATTAAATAAATCATGTTTCTGCGAGGTATAAATCACATGATGATATTCGACGAGTTTTGCTGATGAATCATATTTTGGTTACTTTTTTAAAAGTAACGTGACGAACTCCTACAATGACATAAATAAACGGTAAGACTCCACCATGATGCAAATAATAATTGATTGTTTAATTACATGATAATGCTATGCAAAGTAAGATATTTCCTACGCGAACCCATAACAATTCATCACTTAAAATGAGGGCGTACATTTATAAATTTTCCCTCTTTTAAGTGAGCTAAGCGATTTTCATTAAAGTAAATAAAAATCGTGCTGAGCTTTCACCCAACACGATTCTTTAAATCTAATATTTAAAGCTTCCCCTCAATAGGAAGGCTTTAAAGAAGTCATTACATCTCAACCATTTCCACGCCATCAATACGTGCCACAGTCATCAAATCTTTATCCCCACGACCAGAAACCGTCGCAATGATAATTTGATCCTTAGACATGGTTGGCGCAAGTTTAGTGACATAAGCCATCGCATGAGAACTTTCCAAGGCAGGAATAATTCCTTCAATATGAGTCAAATCACGGAAACCTTGTAAAGCTTCATTGTCATTGATTGGCACATATTCAACACGATGCATATCTTTCAGGAAACTATGTTCAGGACCCACACCTGGATAATCCAAACCTGCTGAAATTGAATGCGTTTCAATGATTTGACCTTGTTCATCCGACATCAAATAAGTACGGTTACCATGTAAAACACCGACATGACCAGCATTCAATGGTGCAGAGTGTTTACCTGTTTCAATGCCATAACCCGCAGCTTCAACGCCGTACATTTTCACATCAGCATCGTTTAAGAATGGGTAGAACAAGCCCATTGCATTTGAACCGCCACCTACACATGCCACTAAAGCATCAGGTAAACGCCCTGCTTGCTCTTGAATTTGTTTACGCGCTTCACGGCCAATAATTGACTGGAAGTCACGAACTAACTGTGGATATGGGTGTGGGCCTGCAACCGTACCAATCACATAATAGGTTGAGTCGACATTGGTCACCCAGTCACGCATCGCTTCGTTCATCGCATCTTTCAATGTTTTTGAGCCACTTTCGACAGGCACAACAGTTGCACCAAGTAAACGCATACGGTAGACATTCATGGCTTGACGCTTTACGTCCTCTGCACCCATGAATACCACACACTCCAGACCTAAACGCGCAGCGATGGTTGCCGTTGCGACACCATGTTGACCTGCACCCGTTTCAGCAATAATGCGTTTTTTACCTGACAGTTTTGCCAGTAAAGCCTGACCAATGGTGTTGTTCACTTTATGCGAACCTGTATGATTGAGGTCTTCACGTTTTAAGTAAATTTGCGCACCACCCAACTCTTTCGACCATCGCTCAGCATAATATAAAGGACTAGGACGACCTACATAGTAGGCGAGGTCACGGTCGAATTCTGCCAGAAACTGCTCATCATCCTTCATACGGAAATAGAGCTTTTCTAAGTCTTCTAATGCTGCCATTAGAGTTTCTGACACAAAACGTCCGCCATGGATACCGAAATGCCCACGTTCATCTGGGTATTGGGTATAGTCAATCACATTACTTTGCTGATCCACGATGGACTCCTTGCATGAAGTTTTCTATAAGTTGTTGGTCTTTTATACCTTTAGCGGATTCGACGCCTCCGCTGACATCTACAGCATAAGCCCCAGTCGTCTTTATAGCGTCTTCAACATTAGCTGGGGTTAAGCCACCCGCTAAAATTAAAGGAATATCAAGCGTAGGGAATTGTGACCAGTCAAAACTGTGTCCTGTTCCCCCTTTGAGTTCAGGATGCCATGCATCTAAGAGCACTGCACTTGCCCCTGCTTGTTGGAAACGTTGAACTTCTGCCACCACATCCAATTCAGGTTTGACTTGAATCGCTTTATACCAGCGTCTTCCTACTTGTGTCGCAATCACCTGACAGTCTTCTGGTGCTTCATCACCATGAAACTGGATGATATCCAGTGCCACTTGTTTTAACACATCCGCAATATCATCCGCCGTAGCATTCACAAAAAGTCCAACAGTTTGCACATAGGCAGGCACATGTTGAATCAATTCTTTAGCTTGAGCTGCACTGACATGGCGTGGACTAGGCGGGAAAAATACAAAACCAATTGCATCAGCCCCGGCTTTGACCACAGCTTGAATATCTTGGCTACGAGTAATTCCACAAATTTTGGCACGGGTTCGCATAGATTATGACTCTGGCTCAACCCTATTTATAGCTGATCTATAAATAACAGGGCGAATCATTGTAATGCAATTTTTTCGCCTTGCGTAAAGTTCATCCTGAAAAATCTTTACATAGATTGTTTAATTCGCATACAAACCTTATACTTCGCCCAAATGCAATAAGTCTGAGCACTATGCTTTAGGGAAGTTGGTGAGAGTCCAACACTGCCCCCGCAACGGTAAAACGAAACGTATATCTTTATAAGTGTTTGCACTTACATCACTGCACTCGTGTGGGAAGATGGATATACCAATATTGTTCGCAATATTTATATTTAAGTCCGGAGACCTGCTTATTGCGCCATTTAACTCAATCATTCACGGGGGGTGAATGTATGGAGCCAGCATGCCAAATTTATTTCAGCCTACAGCTTTAGTGGGCGCAATCGCTATTGCGATGGGTTTCTCCGCAACAGCATCTGCACAAGACAATACGAATGTTGTTAATGCTTCTTTAGACACACTCGTTGTAACTGCAACACGTTCTGAAGAAAAGATTAAAGACGTTCCTGCCCGTATTGCTGTGATTTCAAAAAGTGACATCGAAAAAAATCCAGCTCTCAATTTATCTGATTTAATCCAACAAGACCCTTCTGTTTATGTGAAACAAAGTGGCGGTATGGGACAAATTTCTGAAATTGGATTGCGTGGAACAAAAGCTGTCCATACTTTAGTTTTAAAAGATGGCGCGCGTTTAAATAGTCAAAATGAACTTGGTCCACTTTATCCTGCTTTTTTAGATACTTCAGATGTTCAACAAATTGAAATCTTGAAAGGCCCCGCTTCCGTCCAATATGGTAGTGATGCAATCGGTGGTGTCGTTCAACTTATTTCAAAAAAACCTGTGAAGTCTGGTGCAGAATTAACTGGTATCTATGGTGAAAACAATACATATAAAACCATCGCAAAAGCAGATTTAGTCACAGATCAAGGTTTCTATGCTCAAGTAGGTGGCCAACGCTTAGAAAGTGACGGCACTCGTATTTTTGAAAGCCAGGATAAAAGTGATAAGGCCAGCTATGACCAAAAAGGCTATAATGCAAAAGTTGGATATTTCCGCGAAAATCAAATTGATGCTTCTGCTTCGATTAGTGAAAATAAAGGAACAAGTATTTTCAGTAATGACTACATTACCAATACAGCTCCTCGTAATTTTGTAAATCGTGTTATTAATGCGAAAGTTGATTACAACATTCTGCAAAATCTAATTTTAGGTGCACATTTTGCAAACGTTCAAGACAAGCAAGATGTTCCATCATATTTCACACAGTACAACACTGAAAACAACCAAAGTGATTTAAACCTAAAATGGAAATTCACACCAAATCAAAATATTTTAGTTGGTGCAACTTATAATGACGCCAACTACAAAACAAGTTCAATCAAAAACCAAGATCAAAGCGTTAATAGCACTGGTTATTATCTACAACACCAATTTAAAAATGACCTGTTCGATACCCAAGTTGGTCTGCGTGTAGAAGACAATGAGCTTTTTGGAAGCCACACAGTAGGTCAAGGTGCTGTTCGTTATCATTTCCTGCCTAATGCAAGTGTTTATGCCAATATTGGCAGTGCATTCCGTGCTCCGACCCTGAATGAACTCTATTCACAGTGGGGCGGTAATGAGAATTTAGCACCAGAAGAAAGCATCTCTTATGAACTCGGTTTAGATTACGGTATTACCAACAATTTAATCGCAAACCTTTCTGTTTATCGTACTAATGTTGATAATCTAATTGTCTATAGCAATAGCATGAATCAAAATGTTGATGAGGCACACTTCACAGGTGGTGAGGCTGCACTAAAATGGAAAAAAGATGATTTATTCCTAACAACTGGGTACGCATATGTTAAAACAGAAAATGAGGCAACTGGTTTAGAGATTGCTTATCGACCTAAACAGACATTCACATTAACCACTGGATTAGAAAATCCAGTCTATGGCATCAGTACGTCATTAATTGCACGTTCGCACTCAAATGCAAGTAATAGCGCAAATAGTGTAAAAGTTCCAGGTTATGCAACCGTCGACTTCAATGCTTATTGGAATATTAACCCAACGGTTAAAGTCTTTACTAACATTCAGAACATTGGCGATGTGCAATATCGAGAAGTCTATAAAGCTGCAAGCTCTTGGGACAACTCACCAGAAGATTGGTACATCAATGGCGGTCGTTTTGCCTCAGCAGGAGTCACTTTCCGTTATTAATTTAGCGTAAAGACTCAAAAAAACAATTTAAAACAGCGCAGTTTATGGATAATGTTTTGACCGACATTATCCTTTTTTTCATTCTTTAGGCAGGACAAATTATGGGCCACCGTTTAAGTAAAATTTATACCCGTACTGGCGACTCAGGCACCACAGGTCTGGGCGATGGATCACGTGTCACTAAAGATGACCTAAGAATTACCGCACTGGGTGATGTGGATGAACTCAACTCAACAATTGGCGTACTTCGTGCCCAAATTAGTGCAAGCCAAATCACAGACAAAGCAACATGGGATAAAAGCTTAAGCCTCATCCAGCACTGGCTTTTCGACTTAGGCGGTGAAGTGTGTATTCCCAACTATCATTTGCTCCAACCAGTTTGTATTGAGTTTCTTGAACAAGAAATTGACCGTATGAATGAAGACTTACCAATGCTGAAAGAATTTATTCTCCCTTCAGGTTCTTTAGCATGTAGCTATGCACACCAAGCGCGAGCGGTATGTCGCCGAGCTGAACGTAGCTTAATGTCGGTACACACGCGTGATCAAAATATTCAAAGCACCGCGCTACAGTTGCTCAACCGTTTATCAGACTGGCTTTTTGTTGCATCCCGTGCCTTACAACGAGCTGAAGGTGGCTCAGAAGTGCTTTGGCAAAAAAATATCAATGAAACCATTTAAACCGTTCTAAGTTTTTAGAGCAAAATGGATTCCTTATGAGTCTTTTAGATAAGTTCACTGGAAGGCTTTCTAAGATTACTTTTCTTTCGGGAAAAGTAATCAAAACCATTTACCCATCGTAAAACTCTTCGGACTGCATTGCTTATTGCCAATATCGCAGAGGCATTACACTCAAACTCAATCCGACCTCTAACTATTACACACGGCATTGACGTATATCTGATATTTCCACCTTAGAATCTATCCCCCAATCCGATGCTTTAGCGCTACAATCAATCAAAAGACGTATAAATCAGGTTCAATATGAGAATCATCGGACATCGTGGTGCACGTGGCGAAGCCCCAGAAAATACCCTCGGCGGTTTTCAATATATTCATGATCTAGGCATCCGTGCGGTCGAATTTGATGTTCGTCAGCTCAAAGACCATGAGCTGATCATTATGCATGATGACAACATGCTCCGGACCACAGGTATCGACCAAGCACTCTACCCATTAAACAGCACAGAACTTGATACCTATAATCAAGCACATATTTGGTTAGACTGGGAAAAGCAAGGCACTCCAACTCTGCAACAAGCACTCCAGATTATGCAGAACTTCGAACATCTTGAGGTTGAAGTCAAAGCTGTAGCAACACAAGTAGAAGCGGAGCGACTGACACAACATCTCACACAGCAACTGAGAGACTTTGAGCAGAGTGCAGTCATCACCAGTTTTGATCTTAAAATCCTACAAGCACTCCAAGATCTACATTCCCCACTGAAACGGGGCTTATTAATTGAAGAAAATATTCAACATCTTGCAATTGAACAAGCGCACAAATACGGCTGTTGCCAAATCGGCTGGATGAACCAACTGGCAACCGATGACCTGTTAAAAGCCACACAACAAGCGAATTTGGCGATTAGTGTTTGGACAGTAAATGACATCGAGCGCGCTAAACATTTACGTGACTGTGGCATTGATGGATTAATTACCGATTTTCCTAAAATGATGCTACAACATTTGGCAGATGTTCATTGAACAAGCCAAAAATTGACTTGAATTTTACATGCGCAGTGGGACCTAAAATGTTCACTTTTCCTATTGATCGCTCTACTACTATAGTGCCTAAAAATGCTTCGATAATTTCGATATCTAAACATTCTTATTCTGTTACTGTTTAGTACAATACATCTGTACAATAATGCTAGTGAATCACGGTTCGCTCATGCTAATATGCTGTAGCTTAATCCATGCAAAAAGTAATGGATTGACCTTCCATTTATACCTCCCAAGGTTTCAGGAGTGCTGTTGGAGATGAATGCTCCCCTACCCAAAGCCCCATTTAACTGGGTTGCAATTTTTGCATTGGTTTTTCTTCCCATTGTGGCTGTCATTGCAATTCCGTTATATGCCTACCATCATGATTTCAGCTTAGCCGCTTGGATCAGTATGTTTGTATTACTGGGTGTTAGTAGTTTAGGTATTACCGCTGGCTATCACCGTCTATGGGCACACCGTGCTTATGAAGCAAGCTTGCCTTTAAAAATCATTTTGATGATTATGGGTACATTTGCAGTACAAAACAGTATTTTATATTGGGGTTCAGGTCACCGTACCCACCACCGCCATGTCGATGATATCGAGAAAGATCCATACTCGATTAACAATGGTTTTTGGTATGCACACATGGGTTGGATGCTTCGTGACTATCCATCAGCAGAACCTGACTTTAAAAATGCACCCGATTTACTCAATGATAAATTGGTGATGTTCCAACACAAATACTATGTGCCCTTAGTGATCATCGTCCACACGGGTATTTTATTACCAATTGGTTGGGCCGTAGGTGACTTATGGGGCGTGTTATTGTTGGGCGGATTAATGCGTTTAATCCTCAGCCACCACGTTACGTTCTTCATTAACTCTTTATGTCATATGTGGGGCAAACGTCCATATACAGATGAAAATACCGCACGTGACAACTTCTGGTTAGCTATTGCGACTTGGGGTGAGGGTTATCATAACTACCACCACATTTTCCAATATGACTACCGTAATGGTGTGAAATGGTGGCAATATGACCCAACCAAATGGTTGATTTGGTCATGCTCAAAACTGGGTTTAGCTAAAAACTTACGTCGTATTCCGAGCTTTAATATCAAAAAAGCTGAACTTGCGATGAAGTTTAAGTATGCTGAGCAAGACTTAGAAGTTCATGGTCTGAATGTCAGTGATGACATCAGCTCAGCAAAAGCTCGTATTGCACAAGAGTATGATGCGTTCACTCAGACCTTAAATGACTGGGCAAAATTGAAAGAACAAGAAATTCAAGCCAAGAAAACGGCTGTGGCTGAAAAAATTCATCAAATGGATGAAAAGCTTAAAATTGAATTTCAATTGGTTGAACAGCGTTTAGGTCATCATCGTCAAACCTTAACCACGCTGATGCGTAGCATTAAAAAAGCGCCTGTTTCACAATAATTGATTTCTAATAATTGTTTCAAAAGAAAGCTCCGCAAGGGGCTTTTTTTAGCAGTTCATAAAGGATAACAACATGGATATTAAGAACATCCCATTCGGTATCACCAACTGGGCCGAGATACCCACCACACGCCATACAGGTGATCAAGGTTATGCCCTATGGCGTACTCAGCAATTTGACGCGATTCGCGTGCGTATGGTGGAGTATTCGGAGAACTATTTGGCCGACCATTGGTGTTCTAAAGGACATATCCTGTTGTGCTTAGAAGGCGAACTCCACACCGAACTCGATGATGGTCGTAGCTTTACCCTTACGGCTGGCATGAGTTACCAAGTTGCGGATCAAGCTGAAGCCCATCGCTCATCCACCTCAAAGGGTGCCAGGCTATTTATAGTTGACTAAAACAGTTGGATATATGTCTTAACACTAAAACTTTGCTATATTGATGGGATCATGGCTTATCCCTTGTGATCTTTCACTATGCAGTTCAACTCACGCTATTCGCTCCTTCCTTCAAAGCTTTATCACCATCAACAGCCTCTTCCACTAAAAGGGGCAAAAGCAGGTCATTTCAATGCAGCCTTAGCAGAACAGTTGCAATGGTCTGAAGCTGACAAACAGTCTTGGGTAGAGATTTGTAGCGGACAGAAAACCTTTAGTGAATTTGAACCTTTGGCAATGGTCTATGCTGGACATCAATTTGGTCAGTGGGCGGGACAGCTCGGTGATGGTCGGGGTTTATTGATCGCGCAAATTCTTGATCAACATGGTCAAACCATTGACCTGCATTTAAAGGGTGCAGGTTCTACCCCTTACTCACGTATGGGAGATGGTCGTGCGGTACTTCGCTCCGTCATTCGTGAGTACTTGGCTGGACATGCACTGAATAGTTTAGGCGTAGCATCAAGTAACGCTGTCGGCTTTACCTCGTCGGCTCAAGGGGTACAGCGGGAGAAATTGGAACTCGGTGCAATGATGTTACGTACATCAGACTGCCATATTCGCTTGGGACATTTTGAGTGGATCAATCAGTATCAACCTGATTTACTTGGCGAATTTACGCAAAAATGCATCGCATGGCATTACCCCGAATGTTTAGAAGCAGAACAACCTATTTTGGCATTTGCAACCCAAGTGATTCAACGGACTGCGGTTATGATTGCCAAATGGCAACTGGTCGGCTTCGCACACGGAGTGATGAATACCGATAATTTAAACATTACGGGTTCAACCCTCGATTTTGGCCCCTATGGTTTTATGGAACGCTTCCGCCCGAATTGGATTAACAATCACTCCGACTACCAAGGCCGCTATACCTATCAGCAACAACCGAGCATTGGACACTGGAACTTATGGACATGGCTGAATAACCTCATTCCGCTTTGTCCGCAAAACTATGACAAAGAACAATGGAAGCAAGACCTTGCCGATTGCCTAGAGCACTATGAACCCACGTTCTTGGAGCACTACAAACTGGGTTTAAGTCAGAAAATGGGCTTACCTCATTTCCACAACGAGAGTTTTGACTGTGCCATGACCTTCTTACGGATTCTACAAACCGAACAGCTCGACTACACACAAAGCTTTACTCGTTTGCAGAATAAACAATATGAAATGATTAAAGATGACTGCCTTGACCGCCGTCAGTTTGAAAGTTTCCTCGCGCAATATGAACAGATTCGTGCCAATCAAGACACTGTAGCACTCGATGCAGCCATGCAACAAGCCAACCCTGTTTATATCCTACGCAATCACATGGCGCAAAAAGCGATTGAACTGGCTGAACGGAATGATTTCTCAGAAGTCGAACGCTTATTTGACCTCCTCAGCCACCCGTTTGAGCGGAATGTAGCCCTAGAGAAAGTTGAGGATGTAGCACCTTTATCAACAGATGTTCCAGAGGTGATGGTGAGTTGTTCCTCTTAAGCGTTTGGCTTAAACTGTGGATAAATTAAACAATATCCACAGGGCTTCGCCCATTGAGTGATGATCACCATGTCCTTACACCTTATTGCTGCAAAAGCTGCACTTGCCCTGCCAGAAGTGACATGTACTCAGCCCTTTGGTGAAGGTTGTGATGTCTATAAAGTCATGGATAAAATGTTTTTGCTCAATTCATCTTTAAAGAGTATGGCTTTAAGTAACTTAAAAGTCACGCCTGACCACAGCGCGATGCTACGTGATATTTATCCATATATTCATGCAGGTTGGCATATGAATAAAAAACATTGGATTTCAATTTATGAGGATGAAGACTTAGATTCAGATTTAGTTATTGATCTAGTACAGAGTTCTTATGAGCTCGTGGTATCCAAACTGAATAAACGACAAAGACAGCGAATCGCTGCACTTCAAGCCATCACCTAAATATGTATTGAATAAACAGAATTTAATTACTCCTTTTACATTTTCTAAAGCTCAACCCTATCACTGCATCAAGCAGATACATAGGTTTGAACGCATATTGTCTCTGCTGCACAGCTTTACTACATTTTCTAGTATTGCCCACTTTGGAAGCAAAATTCGAAACGAAAAATGAAATGAGACATTTATAGATCATAAAAAAAGCCCGACATCCTGTCGGGCTTTTTTCGTATCACTTAGCTAGGTATAACTCCTGTCGTACCTCACATCCTCGTGCTGAACTTATTATTTTTGTTTTATGTTTTGGAACTTCCTGTTCTCTATGACTGCATCATATAAAACATTTTAGGGCTGACCTAGACGCAATCCGCTTGAATAGTTGTAAGCCAAAACGTACATAAAAAATGATCTAAATGGGACTTACCCCCAAAATTATCCGCAGAAATTGTGGATAGTTTTCAGTATGGCCGCAGCTGAACCTTACTCATTCAATTTAGTTTTTGAGTACTTTAAAAGCAACTTAATAACCCACTGCTTCAATCTGTTGGAAATACAACCACTCTTTTCTCAATTTTGCCTATTTAATTATCTATACATATCAATCCGAAAAAACTGAGTATAAGCATCGCTCACTCGCCACTCAAGTTAATCCAAAAGCTATGGTGAACCTCATACGAAGACCCTCTGAAATTGAATGAAATCTAGGTCATTTAGCTGCTCAGTTGCTTATTTGAATGTATTGTTGGAGAGTTGGGCCCGCATTTTTACCGCCAAGCCATGAATGACACACATGACTCGTGGAATGCATCGCTGATTTGAATACAGACTCATCGACTTTGTCTAAAACAAACGTAAAAGTAAAAAGACACACTAAAACATTATTCAAAATGCTTAAATTTAGTAATCAATCAGAATCCTAAACGATCAAAAGCCCAATAAAAAAGGACTCATATTGAGTCCTTTTCAACATCGTTACCTACGCTTTAGCTTTTCTTCGGCTTCAATGTTTTAAATAAAACAAAGAGCACGAGGATCCAGACAGGAAGCATTAATACTGAAAGCATAAAGCCTTGATTCCACATGATATATAAAATCATCAGCATAAAGGCTAAAACAAAATAATTGCTAAACGGTGCAAACAATGCTGGAAACTTAGTTTGAATGCCCTGTTTTTTCATACTCTGTCTAAATTTAAGATGGATCAAACTAATCATCATCCAATTCAGCACCGCAGCACTGACCACAATATAAATCAGATAACTGAGTGCTTTTTCAGGCAAAAAGTAATTCAACAGTACGCAACCGAAAATCAATAATGCTGAAAATAAAACCGCCGCAATTGGTGTCCCTTGTCGATTCACCTGCTTAAAAACTTGTGGAGCATTGCCCTGTTCTGCCAGACCTAATAGCATGCGACTATTGGCATACATGCCACTATTAGAAACAGAAACCGATGCAGTCAGAATAATAAAATTGAGTAAATGCGCAGCCCAATCAATGCCCATTTGCTTAAAAATAAGCACAAATGGACTTTTATCTAGCCCACCCAAATCCAATTGATTCCAAGGCACCAGAGACAAAAGAATCGCCAGCGAGCAAATATAGAACAGGAAAACCCGAATCACCGTTTGATTGACGGCTTTTGGAATGTTCTTTTCAGGATCTTCGGTTTCCGCAGCCGCCATACTAATCAGCTCAATGCCGCCAAAGGCAAACATCATAAAGGCCAACATATAAAACAAGCCTTCAAAGCCATGTGGGAAAAACCCGCCATGTACCCATAAGTTCGTGATGGAGGCAGTGGAACCGACATCAGCCGTCAATAACAGATAAACCCCGAAGATGATCATGGCAATAATCGCCACAACCTTAATTATCGACAGCCAGAACTCAGACTCCGCATATAGTTTGACATTGGCAAGATTGGCCAGTGTGATCACCACAAAAAACACCAGCACCGAGACCCACGCAGGAATATGTGGCCACCAGTAATTCACATACTTGCCAATCGCGGTCAGCTCAGTCATCACCACCAAGATATACAGTACCCAGTAGTTCCAGCCTGTTAAAAAGCCTGAAAACCGCCCCCAATACTTAAAGGCAAAGTAGCTGAATGAGCCCGTCACTGGCTCATGTACAATCATTTCACCGAGCTGACGCATAATTAAAAATGCAATCAAACCGCCAATCATATAACCCAAAATAATGGATGGGCCAGCAGATTCAATAATATGTGCTGAACCTAAGAACAAACCTGTACCAATTGCGCCACCCATGGCGATCAATTGAATATGGCGGTTCTTTAAACGGCGCTGAAGTTTAGGCGTCTCGCTGCTCAAAACACATGCTCATCTGATAAAAAAATGAATTGTACCGCTTGCACAGGCGATCAACCAGTCTTGCCCTTTAAAATCGCCGATTGTCCCGTCTCGCTTTAGCAATTTCGCATTCAAACTGACTGTCATTTTTGCTTACTCCCTCCCCTGAATGCATAAAAAAGCGGATAAGCCTAAGACTTATCCGCTTTTTTATTGTTTAGACAACTGAATTAATCTTCAGGATATTCAAAACGGTAACCTACACCATATACTGCCTGAACCCATTCATGACGGTTGCCTGTTTCAGCTGCATCCGAAATCTTACGACGTAAGTTCTTAATATGACTATCAATCACACGGTCAGCCACTTCAAAGCTGTCTGGATTAATATGATCCAGCAACTGTGCACGTGAATAGACTTGCCCCACATGCTCTAAAAACAACTCCAGTAAACGAAACTCGGTCGGTGTTAAGTTTAAAGGCTTTTGTTGATACCAAATGCGTTGCTGCGCTTTATCCATACGGAATAAAGACTGATCTTCAGGCTCAGCCTTGCGCTCTAAACGGCGTAACACGGCTTGGACACGCGCCACTAATTCTTTCGGGCTAAATGGTTTACACACATAGTCGTCTGCCCCCATGTTCAAGCCAAGCACGCGGTCAATTTCTTCGGTACGTGCGGTAACCATAATGATCGGTAAATCCGACTGTTCGCGGACTTTACGGCAAATGGTTAAACCATCCATACGCGGCACCATCAAGTCTAAAATCATGAGACTCGGTTTACGCTGCGTAAAGCTATCAAATGCGTCCTGACCATCGTGAAACATACTGACTTCAAAGCCCGCTGCTTCAAGATAATCGCGGACCAATTGTGCAAGTTCTACTTCATCTTCAACCAGCATAATATGTTTCATACATACTTCCTTTTGTGTTTCATTTTTTTGGGAACGTTAACTTGCAACGTAAACCACCCAAAGGCGAATGATCAAAGCTCAATTCGCCACCTAAAGCTTGCGCCAGTTTAGCAGATAAAGCCAAACCTAAACCCGTACCACCTGTGCTCCGCGTCCGCGAGTCATCTACACGGTAAAAACGCTCACCGAGTCGTGCCAACTGTTCGTCACTTAAACCATAAGGGCTGTCATCAACGTAGACTGTCCAATCTGTTGCAGATTGTTCAGTATGAATACGAACCTGTCCACCGGCTTCAGTATAACGAATACTATTGCCCAACAAATTGACCATGATTTGCTTAAAGCGGTCAATATCAAGTTGTAACTCAGCCCCCTCACCTTCAACACTGATGCTTAAATGAGCTTGTTCAAATTTGGGCTTAAAGTTTTCCACTTCTTGCTCAATCACCGCCCATGGATTTACGCTTGCAAAATAACAGTTTAATTGCTGCGCTTCAGCTTGTGCTAAGTCTGCCAAATCATGAGTCAGCTTTTTCAAACTGGTCACTTGACGTAACATCGAGGCAAAATGCTCAGGCGTTGGTTTTCGGATACCGTCTTGCATCGCTTCAATCTGCGCTTGTAACACTGCCAACGGTGTTTTCAACTCATGCGAAGTATCCGACACCCATTGACGACGTGAAATTTCATGCTGATCTAAAATCACCGCCAATTGGTTGAGCTCATTGGATAAATCACCCAGCTCATCGTTTCGATTCACTTTAACTTGATGCTGAAAATTACCTTTCGTCAGTTCACGTGTACCATTTAAAAGTCGCTGAATCGGTTGTTTAAAATACGTTGCCAATAATAATGAAACAATCAAACTGGCAAAAACAGTTAAACCATAAGCCAATAATAAATAACGTTTCTGATTGCTAAAAAAGTTAATACTCAGTGCATCATCTTGATCAAGCACGGGTTTTAGGCCCAAATACCCGACTATTTTTTCATCCACAATTATGGGGCGATATGAAACTTGGTCTGAAGATGGCTCACCAACAACGAATTGTTGTTTGGCGTCATATAAAGATAAACGTGAGCTCAAACCTAAACGGTCTGGCATTGAGATAAATTGCTTTTTCTGATTTTCCTTTGGTGGTGCTTTGCCGTCTTTGCGTTCAGGGGGGCGAAATGCATTTTCATTCGACCTCAATGGAAATTTAAGCCCTTCAAAAGGTTGATATTCTGACGGTAAATTAAGCTCTAACCATTTCAATTCATCTTGATCAAGTAATGGTTTTCCTTGATCAGCTTTAGCCAAAGTTGGCGGGAGATTCGCAAAAGTATGTTCTTCAAAATAACGCTGCTGTAACGCAATATCATATTGCCGTCTTAACCACCAATGCGAGAGCCGGTCATAATCGTCAGGATCCGCTTTACCTTCAATCTGTAAAATCTGTGCTTGAATGGCATTGCCCCAATCATGATAAGTGCTATACACACCTGCCAAGTTGTCAATCAAATGATCAAGCTTTTGCATTTCCACATCTGCAACGTATTTAGCAAAACTCTTTTGCATCGTCCAATGTAACACGCCCAAACTCACCGTGGTAATCACCAACGTGGTCAGCAAGACGGTCAGGAATAAGCGTAAGGCAATCGGTACGCGACGAATTTTCAAAACACATATCTCAGTTTTTTCTTCTCATTTCGTATTGTATAGAACACTGTGCTAAAAAACTCTCCATTGTTTCTACATCATTATTACTTAATCTTTAATCATCAAAAATCACCTGCTCTTTATTGGGGAATTACACATGAATAAGATGACAAAAATTGCTTTAGCCACTGCCAGTATTTTATCTGTAGGCGCATTGACTGCCTGTCAATCAACCCAGCCTCCAAAAGATATGGACCAACCTCAACGCATGCATGGTCATGACAAGAACGACCGTCGAATGTCCCCTGAACAACGCGAGCAATTTAAAGAAATGCGCGCTGAACATAAACAAGTCATGCAAGACATGAAAAAAGCCTGCGATGGCAAGGCAGTAGGTACAGCGGTACAAATTAAAGCAGGTGAACAAAACTTAGATGGTACCTGCGCCATTTCATTTAAACCAAACCGTGATGAAATGAAACGTGGCGAACGTCCACCAATGGAAGATGATCATGCTGGACAGGCACCTATGCAAGGTGATCGTGGTGAGTTCCGTGGCATGCATATGCAACACGGTGAGCCATTAACCGATGCAAAACGTGCTGAACTGACCAAACAATATGCTCAGCGTTTAGCTGAACGTCAAGCGCGCCAAGAAGCTATGGCTAAAGCTTGCCAAGGCCAATCAGATGGTAAATCTGTTCAAATAAAAGTTGGTACGCAGACCGTGGATGGTAAATGTATGGTTCACTTCCAACCAAAACCACCCGTTCCAGCTCCAAATCAAGCATCTTAAAAAGATAGTTTCAGTTCAAAGGCGCATTCTGCGCCTTTTTTCTTGGACATAACTTTTTACGCTTTTTGACTATTTATGTCATGCTAGAACAGCCAAAACTGTTTACACTCAACCCACTTAGCGATTTTAAATAATATTTGTTTGACTTTACAGTCACCAAGAAAAGCCCCTGAAACGCTTGTACCAAATTAGAAGATGTTGCACGATTGAACCATTCCAACACGTGTCAATGAAGACACGTTTTTATGTTTATTAGGATTATAAGCTGGTTAAACCAGTATTGAGGAAAACGAGATGCCACAATACAAAGCGCCCTTACGTGATATGCAATTCGTACTGCATGAGTTACTCAACGCAGAAGAACATTATTCTAAACTGCCTGCATTTCAGGAAACCGTAAGCCGTGAATTGATTGACCAATACTTAGACGCAGCTGCAGATTTCTGTGAAAACGAATTATCTCCAATCAACCAAAGCGGTGACCGTGAAGGTTGTACATGGAACGATGGCGTTGTTACCACACCAACAGGCTTTAAAGAAGCGTATCAGAAATATATCGAATTAGGCTTCCCATCTCTTTCTGCTGAAGAGCAATATGGCGGTCAAGGTCTACCAGTTTCTTTAGGTAACGTGATTTCTGAAATGGTCGGTACTGCGAACTGGGCTTGGGGTATGTACCCTGGTCTTTCTCATGGTGCAGTACGTACTTTAGAACACCACGGTTCAGCTGAGCAAAAAGATGCGTACTTACCAAACCTTGTTTCAGGTGTTTGGACAGGTACCATGTGCTTAACTGAATCCCATGCAGGTTCTGACTTGGGTATTATCCGTACCAAGGCTGAACCACAGGCAGATGGTAGCTATGCAATCACAGGCGAGAAAATCTTTATCTCTGCAGGTGAGCACGACATGGCGGAGAACATTGTTCACATCGTCCTTGCTCGTCTTCCTGGTGCGCCTAAAGGTACCAAAGGTATTTCGTTATTCATCGTACCGAAGTTCAATCTAAATGCAGACGGTTCTGTCGGTGAACGTAACGCAGTACGTTGTGGTTCAATCGAACACAAAATGGGGATCCATGGTAACTCAACTTGCGTGATCAACTTTGATAACGCAAAAGGCTTCCTGATTGGACCTGAAAACCGTGGCTTAAACTGCATGTTTACCTTCATGAACACTGCTCGTATTGGTACAGCAGTTCAAGGTTTATCGGCATCTGAAGGTTCATTCCAAGGTGCGCTTGCTTATGCAAAAGACCGTTTAGCAATGCGTTCACTGACTGGCCCTAAAGCCCCAGAAAAAGAAGCAGACCCTATCATTGTTCACCCTGCTGTACGTAACATGCTTTTAACACAAAAAGCATTTGCTGAAGGTGGTCGTGCACTGGTTTACTTATTGTCTCTACATGCAGACGTGGTTGAGCAAGGTGCGACAGAAGAAGAGCGTAAATACTCTGACAACATCTTGTCTCTACTGACTCCAATTGCAAAAGCATTCTTAACTGAAACAGGTTCAGAGTCTGCAAAACACGGTGTTCAAGTGTTTGGTGGTCACGGCTTTATTTCAGAGCATGGCATGGAACAAATCGTTCGTGATACACGTATTGCGTGTCTATACGAAGGAACAACAGAAATCCAAGCATTAGACTTATTAGGTCGTAAAGTTTTGGGTACTCAAGGTGCAATGTTGAAAGACTTCACTAAGATTGTTCACAAATTCTGCGAAGCGAACAAAGACAATGCTGCAATGCAAGAATTTGTTGAACCACTTGCTGCGCTGAACAAAGAGTGGGGTGACCTCACAATGCAAATTGGTATGAAAGCAATGCAAAACCCAAATGAAGTGGGTGCTGCAGCAGTCGATTACCTCTACTTCTCTGGTTATGTCACCCTTGCTTACCTATGGGCACGTATGGCACTTGTGGCTCAAGAAACACTTGCTGCTGGGACAACTGAAGTTGACTTCTATAACGCAAAAGTTACTACAGCTCGCTTCTACTTCAAGAAGATTCTTCCACGTGTTCGCTCACACGTTGACGTGATTGCTGGTGGTGTAGAACCGTTACTCGCATTAGATGCAGAACATTTTGCATTCTAAGCTGAATATCTCAATTGATATTTGAAATGTTGTACTCTTGAGTACAGAAATAGAGAAAGGACGGTCATAGCTTTGACGGTCCTTTTTCTTTATAAATAGAGCGTTATTTCGCTTGGGTCATCTGACAACATCCACCGTTGTCCATTAAGCTGTCCTAAGTCTACAGAGATTCAAACAATAAACAGGTGAACGAACATGCCAATTTATAATGCCCCACTTGCGGATATGAAGTTTATCCTCAATGACGTTTTCAATGCTGAACAGTTCTGGCAGTCTAATGAAAATCTTGCTCATGTAGACAGCGCAACGGCTGAAGCGATCCTCGAAGAAATGGCTAAATTTGCGCAGAACGTTACCCTGCCTTTAAACCGTACAGGTGATGAAGAAGGTGCAACTTATAGCAATGGTGCAGTCACCACACCTGCTGGTTTTAAAGAAGCATTTAAGCAATATGCTGAAGGCGGTTGGATTGGCTTAGCAGCTGATGAAGAATGGGGCGGTCAAGGCATGCCTAAAATGCTGACCGTTCTTGCAGATGAAATGCTGTTCGCAACCAACCCATCATTCATGCTCTATCCGCTACTTTCTGTTGGTGCTGGTATGGCACTGAACAGCTATGCCTCTCAAGAGCAAAAAGAAACGTATTTACCTAAAATTTACTCAGGTGAATGGTCTGGAACAATGTGCTTAACGGAGCCACATGCAGGTACAGATCTAGGCATTATCAAAACTAAAGCTGAACGTAACGAAGACGGCACCTATAACATTACAGGGACTAAAATCTTTATTACTGGCGGTGACCACGACTTAGCTGAAAACATCATTCACTTGGTTCTAGCGAAAACACCAGATGCACCTGCGGGTTCACGTGGTATTTCATTATTCATCGTACCTAAATTCTTGGTGAATGCAGATGGTTCTGTCGGTGAACGTAATGCAGCAGGCCCAGGTTCAATTGAACATAAAATGGGGATCAAAGCGTCTGCGACTTGTGTGATGAACTTTGACGGTGCCAAGGGTTTCTTGGTCGGTAAAGAAAATGAAGGCCTTGCGGCGATGTTCGTGATGATGAACTACGAACGTTTGTCGATGGGTATCCAAGGTTTAGGTGCATCTGAATTTGCTTACCAAAATGCTGCACAGTACGCAACAGACCGCCTACAAGGTCGTAGTGCATCAGGTATTCAATCACCTGCTAAGCCTGCAGACAGCATTCTTGTGCATGGTGACGTTCGTCGTATGTTGCTAAATGCACGTGCGAACAACGAAGCATCGCGTGCCTTTGCTGTCTATGTCGGTCAACAACTTGATATCACCAAGTTCTCAACAGACCCTGAAGCTGTGAAAGCAGCCAATGACCGTGTGGCACTGCTAACTCCAATTGCAAAAGCCTATTTAACCGATACTGCTTTTAATGCAGTGATTGATTCACAAATGGTCTTCGGTGGTCATGGTTATATTCGTGAATGGGGCATGGAGCAATGTGTACGTGACTTACGTATTGCACAAATCTACGAAGGTACGAATGGCGTTCAGTCTCAAGATTTAATTGGTCGTAAAACCATTAAATGTGGTGGTGCATTTATCGCAGACTACATTTCTGAAATCCGTGACTTTGCTAACAGCTTAGACGCTGACCTAAACTTCATTAAAGATGCAACACTCGATGCAGCAACTGAAGTAGAAGAAGTAACCAAGTATATTCTTGAACGTGCTGCTGAAAGTGCAGAGTTTCCAAATGCTGCAGCAGTGGATTACTTGCATGCAGTCGGCTTACTTAGCTTTGCTTATATGTTTGCAAAAATTGCCAATGCGGCCAAAGCCAAAGATGGTGATTTCTATCAAAACAAATTGGCGCTTGCGGCTTACTTTACACAGCGTATTTTGCCTGAAATCGACTTACGTATTGCAAAAGTAAAAGCCGGTGCAGAAGTTATCATGAACTTCTCTGAAGACTACTTCACCAACCAAGCTTAATTAGTTTAAACACCATAAAAAACGCCTGACCAGTCAGGCGTTTTTTT
Source organism: Acinetobacter sp. WCHAc060042 (assembly GCF_003231195.1). Lineage (NCBI taxonomy): Bacteria > Pseudomonadati > Pseudomonadota > Gammaproteobacteria > Moraxellales > Moraxellaceae > Acinetobacter > Acinetobacter sp. WCHAc060042. The sequence goes on along the minus strand of NZ_QKVN01000013.1, from coordinate 69,946 downwards.
TAACGTCAGCTTTTTATAATCAACTTCTCGTCATTTGCATGAAATTTGCATATGATTCAATATAATATCCGCAAAGTATGAGGAGGCTAGCATGACCAACCGTGATCCTAAAATAGAGAAAATTGAAACCCTCCTCGATAAACTAGGCAATACTGCAGTAGAAAGTTTTCACTATGTGGCTTTATTTATTATTGGCTGTATGGTGATTTGGTCGGCTGGTCATACTGTTTATGAGATCCTAACCGTTAAACAGTACGCCTCGATTGATGATATTTTACTGTTATTCATCTACTTAGAGCTGGGTGCAATGGTCGGTATATACTTTAAAACCAACCACATGCCTGTTCGTTTCTTAATTTATATTGCGATCACTGCCCTCACTCGGCTACTCATTTCGGACATCCAACACGACCACAAAGCCGATATGGATTTAGTCATTATCACAGGCTCAATATTAATTATGGCTCTTGCCATTCTGGTGGTTCGTTATGCGTCATGGAATTATCCTTCGGTGATTCGGGATAAACATGCCGACAAACCCTTAGCTGAAGGCAAAACACCACGTCCACAAGATGATGAACTCGCTTAATTTTTATTGACCACTAAAAAACCCTCCGTCTAAACAACGGAGGGTTTTCTGTATCAATCAAAGATTCATTTATTTTGAATCTGGCTCTAAAGCGTAGCGTCCATTTTCAAAAATCCAGTGCATGCCTTCAGGTGGGTCTGGCAGTCCTAAACGTCGCCAATCGGTAATCAATACATAATCACGGCTTTCAATGCTGGAATCGCCATCCCCATACACATAGCTATTGGTTTCCTGACTATAAGTTGAATAACTAGGTGCTCGATAAATAATACTCACACCTGGTCGCATCGGATACCCGCCATGAGGAGGATGGTGCGGAGGTGGTCTGTGCTGAGGAGGCTCAATTGGAGGCGGTGATGTAGGTCGCGTGGTTAAACCCTGATAAGGCCCCGCATAAGTTGGAAAACGTTGCGTTTGCGAAGTCAGCGGTTTTCCATAATAACGCGTCACTGGTTGAGCAAAACTCAGTGCAGGAAATAAGCTGAGTAAACTTATTCCATAGATTATTTTTAAATATTTCATCATCTTCCTCCACTGAGGTTAATATTATTATTTTAAACCAATTTAATGGATAAAAAATGTACAAACTGTCGATTTTAGATCATTGCTGGTTATCGTCGCTATAAGGTGACAAACTGGATTTCTTTGAAAATCAAAAATCACAGGAGTTTTCAGTTTATACTTAGCCTTAGTTTATAATTGTATTGGATGATCACGCCGTGGCTGAATTAAGTTTTGATCGACTCTATGAATATTTTTGCAAAGTTCCCAGTATTCAAAAAAATCTGATTGATGCTTATGGTACAGATGGAAAAAGTGCGTGGTGGTTTAAGTTCCAAATTGATGTAGATCATCCTTTGGCATGGCAAACCGTGCAAGAACTTGGGCATGTGTTGAACTATATTTCTAAAAATGAGCGCCTCCCGACACAGTTTTTACCTGTCTCGCCTCCACCGTACATGAATGGTGAAGCCAAGCAATTCTTAGCATGGGTCATTCAGTGTAACCACGCTGACTTTCCACCCGATGTCATTTGTGACTGGTTAGAAGCACGTCTGCCAAGTCCAGTAGAAGATGCTGAAAAATGGAAAATCAAAACCGATCTACATGAACTCGATAAGATGACCGATAAAGATTTGGATCAAATTATCCCGCCCAATCCTGAGCAATAAAATCTTAAAAATTAAATCTCCCTCAATCCCTCTTTAAAAAGAGGGATTTTTCATCTTGCACAATAGGAGAAGTACCGCTTTTCATGAAACGGCAAGAAATGGAAAAAGGAATTCGAAATTAAAACGTCGACAAACCACTCCACTCCATAAAGCGGTATAGCCCATATTTGAGTTTTGACTCATCTTTATATTGCTCATAGCCCACACTCATTTGACGACCATTTAAGTTCGACCATGCCCCATCAAAATATTGCTGAGCATCTGTAAACACCGCTGCTTTAGATTGACCAATCACACGTAAATTAGTCTCCAAGTTATAATTTTTCAAATTACGTGCAGTAAAATTCGCTGAACCCAAAATAAGCTCTGCTTCTTGCGCATGGCGTTTTAAAACCATTTTGCTATGACACTGTTCTCCTTGAGTATTACACCAACGCACTGTAATACCGGCATCGTTAAGCTCAGACGCAACTTGGCGGTTGGGGATTCCATTCTTTTGACGACCAAATGCATCTTTATTGGGGTCGAGTAAAATCCGAAGTTTAACGCCACGGTTCTGTGCATCTTTTAAAGCATTGATAATTTGACGCTCAGACAAATAGAACATCGCCAAATCAATCTGATCATTGGCTTTTGCACTATTCAACAAGTTGAGTGTTGCATCTAGAATTGCTTTTTCAGTCAGCACTTGAACTTGAGGCTGGGATGGACTGGCTTCAAACTCCCCCATAATCACCATCGGTACATCGCCCTGAGACATGTGAGCCACAGTTTGCTCTGTTTTCAAGACATCAATTGCGGTATTGCCTGTCACCAACAGCGCCACATTGGAATGTCGCGAACTGCCATCATGCGGATTCGCAGATGTCACCAATGTCTTCCAACCTTGTGCGGTATCGACCACTAAAGTTTTGCGATGATTGGCTTTAAAATTAAATAGGTTTAAATAGCTGCGTAGCGTAATTTTCCCATCCCCAAACGGATTGTCTAACCAACCACCATCGGGATTATTGCCTGCATTTTGACAACAGATATACCAAAAACCTGACCAAACAGGGTTAGAAGCACGGAGCGGACGTAAATCAGTTTCGATCACATCCACACCCGCCTGACGCAGTTTACGGTAATGCTCAGGTAAGAGCCCGCCATAGACTGAGTTAATCGGGTCAGTGATGACTTTGATTTCAATATTCGGATGCAAGCTACGCTTGACAATCAATGCATCGGTCAACTGACGAGTCAACGCCCGTTGTGATACTTGAGATGTGCCCACTTCATCATTAAACAAGAACATATCCAGCACAATCGTGGTTTGTGCATCTTCAATCAACTTAAACACTTCGTTGAAAATATGGTGATCTTGTTGCTGTTTACCTTGTGCATCAATATAGGTTTGATCTGCAATAAATTTGACATCGGCATGACGTAACTTGCCAGTATAGTCCAACCCATCAGGCAGTGGTTTAACAGTATGATAAACCGCTGAGCTTAAGTAAGTTAGAGCCAGCAAGCCCACCACGACACCAACGTAACGAGTCGCAGTCCAGTTGAGCTTTTGATGTAATTTTCGAAAGATACGCATAACAAAAAACCTAGTCCAATATGCTCAGACTAGGTTTTATTGTTTGATTTTTCAAGAGGATTTCTGTTGTCGATGTTTTGGCAACCTCTCCACAAAGGAGAGGAAGCACCTCTTCTTTACGGAAAAGGTTGGGTTGAAGCTTGAAGTAGCATTTTAGAAACTAAAGTCGAGCCCAACTGTGAAGTTACGCCCCACTTGTGGAATGGTCGATAGGAATGAAGCATGCGAATAAACCGTCTCATCCAAGAGGTTATTGGCTTTGAAATACACACGATAATCATTGCCCTGCATATATTGACCATTATACGCCAAGCCAAGATTTACCATGTTATAGCCCGCAGTTTCCGTTTCATAGCTTGCAATTCGATCTTGCTCAAATACATGGTAATACTCTGCCGTACCCGACCACGTATCACTAAAGTTTGCATTCACTTTGGTGCCTAAACGACCAGCAGGCACTCGCGGAGCATTTTCATTGTCAATTTTGCCACGTACATAGTCACCAAACACGCTCATCTTATACACATCATTGATGGCATAAGACGCTTCTGCTTCAGTCCCATAAAAACGCGCTTTGTCTTGGGTGTAGTCTACTAGACGGAAGTTTTCATAACGGTCAGTGGTTTGTGCATAAATATAGTTGTCATACCAGTTGTGGTAGACATGCACGTGATAATCAACTTTATCCGTGTCGTAATGGAAACCTAACTCCAAGTTATTGGATTTTTCAACATCGAGATTTTCATTACCACGTTCATAGGTATTGGTCGCTAGGTGGTTACCATCAGCATAAAGCTCTTGCGCTAAAGGTAAACGCTCTTGATGAGATCCAACCAAAGATAGTTTATAGTTGGGTGCAAACATCCAATTCACAGCACCCGAATAAGATACGCCATAATCATCATAGTCTTTTCGATCAGACTCAATATCAATGGTCTGCTGATCGACACGCGCACCGAATTCAAAATGGAAGTCTTTCCACTGCTTATGTTCTAAACCAAATACGCTCCATTTTTGCGTCTTGGTTGGGTCTAAAATGGACTCTTCACCAGTGATATCTAATTTTTGTTGATTGTACTGTACGCCAACCACACCTTCCCAATCTGCAATTGACTGATGCACCAACTCTAAACGCGCATCATAACCCTTACTTTTAAAGGTGGTTGCAACACTATCGCCTTCAATTTCATCATGTTGATAGTCAGTATAACTGGCATGCGCACGTAGTTTATCGAACCCTACAAACGGATTTAAGACTTCTGTACGAAAATCATAACGTTCTGACTTTAAGTCAACCCAAGGCCCTGCCTCGTGTTCTTCATGATCATGGTCATGCCCATCCGCACCACAATGTAAATGGTCATCGTGCGGATGACAGCTTTCATATTCATGATTATGCCCCGGTAGACCATATTGATCTTGACGATTGGTATAGGCGATACCCGCAAAACCGCGCTCCCCAATCCATGAACCCCCTATACTGACAGTTTCACCTTTGGCAAAGGTATTTCCAACACGGCGTTCTTTTTCGAGTTCACCCTCATGCTCATGGTAGTAGTTCGGGGCAATATAGTCATTTGCTTCACGCTTTGAACCCTCAACCCGTAGAGCAAACTGACTTCCCAACGCAACAGTCGCCCCAGCACTTGCCAATTTTTCGTCGCTACCCGTGTTGTAACGTAACCCTGCCATACCTTCGATACCCTTTTCAGGCATGCTTGTTGGAATTTTTTGGTCGGTCACATTAACCAAACCACCCACGGTGCCTGCACTATACAATAGGGTTGAAGGACCACGAATGATTTCAACTTGTTTCGCCAAAATCGGATCAACCGTCACGGCATGGTCCGGCGATAAAGCCGAGACATCAGCGGTTTCTGAGGCGTGTTGTAAGACCTTCACTCGTGGGCCATCTTGACCACGAATCACTGGTCGGCTTGAACCTGAACCATATTGATTTGAATACACCCCCAACTCATCTGCCAAAGCATCTCCAATGGTCGGTGCACGTTCTTTTAATGTTTTTTGCTCAATCACCTGATCGGCGACTGCAAAGTCTGCCGCTGTTTGTACCAAAGGATGGGCTTGACTGGTCAACGTTTCTAGTTGTGTTGTTGCTTCCTCTGCAAAAACCCCTGGTGCGACGACAGTAAAAATAGAAAGCGTAATCAAATTTTTATGAAAAGACATGGAACTGACTCAAGTTACAAGTTTTGAATATTGTTATAATATAACATTCCATTTTTATTGCAATAAAAAACATTTCTATTTTAAAAAGCAGTTAAACTGAATCATAAATTTTAAGTCTATGTAATTTAAGACATAACAATGCCCTTTACCATTTCACATGCTGTTCTCGCACCTCCCTTAGCCAAACTCAGTGGTGACCGATTGCCAGTTGCGGCGATTGCCATTGGTTGCATGACTCCCGATTTGTATCGACTGTTTACGCAGACCAGTTCAAATATCACCCACTATTGGACGTCACTGATTCACCCTGATCTTTGGATTGGACTCAGTTTTTGTATTTTATGGTATGTGCTATTACGGCCCTGTTTTTATCGTTTTGTGGGCATTCAGCATGAGCTTAGGCTCAACAGTGCAATGCGTATTTTTAAATTTTTAACAGGCACCATTCTGGCAGTACTTCTCGGTACGGCCACGCATTTATTCTGGGATGGACTCACTCATGCTGACTTCCGAACCTTATTTTTTCAGGACTTTTTAAGCCAGAATGTTGCTCTGCTAGGACACCCATTCCCACTACACCGTATTTTACAAATTGGGACATCGGCGTTGGCTCTGCCTTTGTTGGCATGGATGAGTTGGCGTTATTACCAAACATACCAGCAGCATTTTCCTGTCAGTTTAAAAATCAGGCGCTTTGCCATTGGGCTGTTCATATTCAGCCTTTTGGGTGGTCTAGTGAGTGTTTGGGACTATGCGCGTTATATCCCTACGCAAGTTTGGCAGTCAGACCTATATTATTTTACTGGGCGGAGTATCAATGAATTTAGCCAAGTCGCTTTACTGATATTGATCTTTGGCTGCATTCTGTTTTTATTTTTAGATCGTGATCACCGTTTAGGCTAAGTTTGCAGCAAGACTGGCAAGCAATTTTATACCTTTTTTAAGCTATACCTTGAGACTAGGTGTCCAAAGAGGCATAATCCTACCTTTATTTCTGGCGGTACGCTGTTTACGTATTCGCTACCTTTAGCCATATAGTTGGATTTTTAACGCCATGATGCGAACTCATTACTGCGGTTCTTTAACCGAAGCTCAAATTGATGAAACAGTAACCCTCTGCGGTTGGGTACACCGTCGCCGTGACCACGGTGGTGTCATCTTCCTTGATATGCGTGACCGTGACGGTCTTGTGCAAGTGGTTATTGACCCTGACACTCCTGAAGCATTCGCAACTGCGGACAAAGTACGTTCAGAATTCGTATTAAAAATTACAGGCCGTGTGCGTCGCCGTTATGCAGGCACAGAAAATGCCAATATGGTGAGCGGTCAAATCGAAGTTTTGGGCAAAGAAATCGAAGTTCTTGCGGCATCTGAAACACCTCCATTCCCATTGAATGATGACAACACCAATATTTCTGAAGAAATTCGTTTAAAATACCGTTTCTTGGACATCCGTCGTCCTGAAATGTTAGATCGTTTACGTTTCCGTTCTAAACTAACCAACCTCATTCGTAACTATTTCGAAGACAATGGTTTCTTAGACGTTGAAACCCCGATTTTAACCCGTGCAACACCTGAAGGTGCACGTGACTACTTAGTGCCAAGCCGTGTATCTAACGGTAGCTTCTATGCACTTCCACAGTCACCACAATTATTCAAACAATTGTTAATGGTGGGTGGTATTGACCGTTACTACCAGATCGCAAAATGTTTCCGTGATGAAGACTTACGTGCAGACCGTCAGCCTGAATTCACCCAAATCGACGTTGAAACATCGTTCATGAGTGACGATGACATCATGGATTTAATGGAAACGTTGACGGTTAAGATGTTCAAAGAACTGCTTGATGTTCAATTCGATAAATTCCCACGCATGACCTATACAGATGCTATGCGTGACTATGCATCGGACAAACCAGACCTACGTATTCCGTTGAAATTGGTTGACGTTGCAGACCTGATGCAAGAAGTTGAATTTAAAGTATTCGCAGGTCCTGCTAAAGATCCTAAAGGCCGTATCGTTGCATTACGTGTTCCGGGTGCAGGTTCTTTACCACGTAGCCAAATTGATGAATACACGAAATTTGTCGGCATCTACGGTGCGAAAGGTTTAGCCTACATTAAAGTAAACGAGCTTGAAAAAGGCATCGAAGGTTTACAATCTCCAATCGTGAAATTCATCGAGCCGATCGTGCTTGATTTATTGAAACGTGTAGGTGCAGAAAATGGCGATATCGTGTTCTTCGGTGCAGACAAAGCTAAAGTTGTCAACGATGCCATGGGTGCTTTACGTATTAAAGTCGGTCATGACTTGAAGATGTCAACTTGCGAGTGGGCACCGCTTTGGGTGGTTGACTTCCCAATGTTTGAAGAAACCGATGATGGCAAATGGACCTCTGTTCACCACCCATTCACACTGCCTAAATCAAGCGTTGAAGATGTGAAGAACAACCCAGGTGCTGCGCTTTCTGTGGCTTATGACATGGTGTTAAACGGTACTGAAATTGGTGGTGGTTCACTACGTATTCATAACCTAGAAATGCAAAAAGCAATCTTTGAAGCTTTGGGCATTGGTGAAGAAGAAGCCGAAGAGAAATTCAGTTTCTTACTCAACGCATTACGTTACGGTGCTCCTCCGCATGGTGGTTTGGCATTCGGTCTAGACCGTTTAGTCATGCTCATGACAGGTGGTGCTTCTATTCGTGATGTGATTGCATTCCCGAAAACAAAAACTGCTGAATGTCCATTAACGCAAGCGCCTGCACCAGTTGAATCAAACCAACTACGTGATTTGGGTATTCGTTTACGTGAAAAACCAAAAGCTGAAGAAACTAAATAATCTTTAGATTATGATTAAAAAAACCCTGCCATGTGCAGGGTTTTTTATTTAAGACAAGGCAGTCTCCTCCCCCCCTAGATCCGATTTTTCGCTTCAAATTTTCCAAAATTTCCTTTGAACTTTTGATCTATCGCACTTACAGTGGGTCACGATAGTCTATATTTTATTGCAGCAGTTCTGGCACTAAAGCATTCTGTTGATTTATTCATTTATTTTGTTCTTAAGACGCTCATCTTTTTTTGATTTTATCTATCTTAGATTTTTAAGTTTCTTTGCAAAATTTTCTCTCATCACATCTTTTGCATAAGATCTCTGAGTTTAAATATGGCTATGTATTATTTACTTAAAAGCATTTCAATTTTGCCATTACCCTTTCTACAATACATCGCTCGCGGAATTGCACACCTTCTTTATTATAGTGATTCTTCAATCAAACGTATTACTAGCATCAATCTGCAATTGGCCTACCCTAAACTCGCCCCAACAACACTCCAAAAACGCGTTCATCTCAGCATTCAAAGCCAATGTCAGACCTATATTGAATTTTTAAAATGCTGGGGCATGTCACCCCAATACAGTCTAAATTTACTCAAAAATATTCACGGAGAATCTGTCCTCACAGAGGCTTTAGCCAATAAAAAAGGCGTGATTGTGGTTGTTCCGCATTTCGGCTGTTGGGAACTGTTAAATGCATGGTTAAACGTCTATACACAACCCATGATCATGTATAAACCCTATAAAACGAAGGGAGTGAACCGCTATATTTTAGAAGCACGCCAGAAGTTTAATGCGACTCTTGTGCCTACTGATGAAACAGGGATCCGCAGTATCTTCAAACACTTAAAACAAGGTGGCCTCACCGTAATCTTACCCGATCATCTGCCAAAACCGAGTGGCGGTATTTATTCATATTTTTTCCAACAACATACATTATCCGCAACTCTTGTCTCAAAAATGGCAGCCAAAACGCAATGTAATGTGATTGGATTAAGTTGTATTCGTAATACGGATGCAACGGGTTTTAATGTGTACTGTACTAAGTTATCTCAAGAGATTTTATCGAAAGACCTACAGCAGTCTGTGGACTGTTTAAACCTTGCCATGCAAGACATGATTAACCAAGCACCTGAACAATACATTTGGTCCTATAGACGTTTTAGAAATTGTGCAGGCAAGATCAATGCGTATAAAAAGTTGCCACCCGTATAAATGCTATAGAGCAAAACATGATTCAGACAGGACGATAAGATAAAATCAAAATTATTTAGTTTAGGCTTGATTGGCATACTTTTATTTATTTGAGATCAATTCTCAGCAATGGCATAATAGCGTCCTGTTTTATATCAGTTGTGAGCAAGCAAATGGCTATGCGTCCTGAAGTCCGTCGTCGCGGTATTGTGCTAATTGTTTTTGCTATCGCGCAATGGTTGTTCATGCGTTACATACTAGACAATCAATTGTTTAATTTAACAACCTATAATCGGATTGTCTTTTTCTGTGTAAGTAGTCTTGCGGGTGCTTTTGTGATTTTTGTCGGCCTAATTTATATGGTCTTGAAAGGCAATGCGGATAAACCAGAGTAATCATATTACGACTCTAAATACACTTTTTGTTGATGATCAAGCTAGCAATTATGTATAGCAACAGTGCCGCTAAGGCGGTACCTATTGCTTTTTTTGCAGCATAAAAAACATGTATTCGCAAACCAAAAAAACTTTAATTTACCTGTAGATCTTGGTTTAATTAAATCACCTATTACCCAATCATGGCTGATTATGCTTATTACACATAAACTGATCACAAGAAAATACTCCCAAGCATGATCTTATTTAGTCAGATTCTCAGTTAAATTTAGAGTACAGCCTAGAGAAATATCCAATAAATATAAACTGTTTTAGGAAGCGTTGCCCCCTTAGCCGTCGTATAAATAGGCCTAAAAATAGATTGAGACCCGTATGAGACAGACATCATGACCAACAAAATAATCTTAGTGATGCCCAGCCATAGTAATTTTGCGACAGCTATTCAGAAAAATTTAGAATTCCATAACTTTGAAGTCAAATTCATTAATAGCTCACCTGAAAATATCCAAAAAATTAAACTTTCACGATGGATGAATATCTACACGCTTTTCCGAAAATTATTCTTGGCTGATTTTTCATATAAGGATAAAGCAAAAGATGCCATCAAACAGCGAATCATTGCCGAAGAAATTTCCAAGGCTTTACAGAATAATACCTTTGATTATGTACTCGTCATACGTCCAGACTTAATTGATAATCAACATTTAGAATTATTAAAAGCAGGTTCAAATCACCATTTTATTGGCTACCAATGGAATGGCATAGAACGCTTCCCTAAAACATTATTATCTGTTGATTTATTTGACCATTTTTTTGTATTTGACCCAGAAGATTTATCAAATCCAAACTACAGTAGTTACAAATTTCAAGGTTGTACCAATTTCTATTTTGATGTGTACCCTCCAAAACCCAACTTACACACAGGTACTGTTGCCTACTTTGTAGGTCTACATTTTGACGACCGCTCTCAACCAATTGATCATTGTGCAAAAGCGCTTATTGAGCATGGTATTACTTTAGATTTCAATATTAAATTTCGCCATGGTGATCAAGCAGATGCGCAAACGCAATATCACACTTCAGAAATAAAATTTATCAACCAAAATATTGACTATGAGGATAACCTTCAACATATTAATCAAGCAGATATATTGGTAGATGTAGTCAATCCAGTGCATAAAGGATTATCTTTCCGCACCTTTGAAGCACTGTATTATCAAAAAAAATTAATCACCAACAATGCGCAAATACGCAATTATGATTTTTACCATCCCAACAACATTCTGATTTGGGATGGCAAAAATTTAGATACATTGAAAGACTTTTTAGACAGTCCTTATGTCGCTGTAGATCCACAAATTCTTGAGAAATACAGCTTTGGCAACTGGATCAGGTATATTTTAAAAAAGGCTCCCTACCAGCAGATCCAACTCCCTCTACAGCAGCCCTCAACACCATTTACATGAGGTCTTGAAGTTCAAGCTGTATATCAATTCCCAATTGCTTTGCCCGTGCGTTAACAACCGCGTGACGCGTCAAAATTTTTCGTGTGCTTTTTGCTAAAGTGGTTGAGCGCATAAACCAACGGTAGAACGCATTTCTACGCTGATATTTTTGCACCCAACGCATGTCTCTACTCGCCTGTAATTGTTCGATAATCGGTTCAACCGTATCCCCGTATGCTTTACGTGATGTGTCAAAAATAAAGTTATACTCGGGCGGTAGCTTTTTGAGTGTAACGCGTTTTTCTTCGACCCATGCATCCAGTAATTCCTGCAATACAACCTGATCCCAACGATCAGGCTCAGCCAACTGTCTTTTTTCCCATTCATCAACCAATAGACGTGCATTTGGGGTATCGTTGATAAACAGCGTGGCACTAATTAAACGATTATTATGAATATAGTGCACCGCAATATCTTCTGTGATTGATTCAAAATAAGGTCGAATATCTTCGAGAATAATCGCATCGGCATCTATATACAAAATCGGCCCTTGTAGCTCATGCCGAACTTTTGCAATATAACATGGTTTAAAAGCAATAATTTTTTGCCAATCATCTTTGGAAAAGCTTTGAAAATGTACATCTATACCAAATTTATTTGCCGAGCATTTTAAAATATTCGCATGCTTCGTATATAACTTATCGTTCGTATGGAAACCAAAAACTGTTAACATTACCGATCCTGTAAAACCTGAAAAACACTCAAGGCTATTTTATATTTAATTACAAATACTTAAATCTATAAATCATCGAACACTTATACTTAAAATTTAACGTATAAATGCAAAAATTACAGAGAAAGTACTTCTATTCTCACTCAAAATATTCCGCCAAAATCATAAAATACAATGATGACCAAACTCAATCTAAGGAAGATCTCTAACTCATATCCAATATATTAGTTGAACCCACCAAACTCATCAATTTAAAGCGACCAATTACATCATATATCTCTAGCGGCACCGCATTCAGCAAGACACTATTTGCAAAAAACTACTACGCAGAACTAGCTTTTAGCACTTATAATCCTATTATAGTTATAGCGATGACTTTGTATTAAAATCTAATTATATAAAACGGTGTGTAAGATGACTCAAACAATTCAAGTATTTGTAGGTTGTGATCCCAATAATTGTGACTTAGAACAAATGATGGTTCTTGAATATAGTCTTCGTAAGCACACTTCGCATCCGGTAAATATTACTTGGATGCAACTGAGTCATGACACAAATAGTCCTTGGTACACCAATCAGGAGACTGGTGAGGGATGGCGTACTGAAAAATGGGCTACTCCTTTTTCTGGTTTCCGTTGGGCCATTCCTGAATCGTGTAACTTCGAAGGTCGCGCAATTTACATGGATGCCGACGTCATTGTACTTTGTGATATTGCAGAGCTTTGGTCTCATTCAATGCAGGACGATGCCATTGTTATCGCTAAGGGCGGCAAAAGCTCAGCACGTCTATGTACTTGTGTATGGGATTGCGAAAAAGCCAAACAATATCTTCCTGCATTGAAAGACATTCAAGCCAATCCAGATGCACATAAGAATTTAATGCGCCTTCTAAAAGAAAAACCAAATCTCGTACAACCTTATCAAGATTCTTACAATAATATTGATGGCGAAGGGATGTCGATTGAACAGATCAAAATTCTACATTACTCAGATATGGGCACGCAGTTCAGTCATAAGTATTCATTACCTCGTCTTGAAGCAACAGGCCAAAAGCACTGGTTTGATGGTGAAATCATGCCTCACCCTAGGACAGATTTAATAGCACTTTTTGATCAATATTATGACGAAGCGCTAGCTGCTGGATACAAACCAGAACAATATATGATTGAACCTTTTGGCGCTTTTACCAAAGCAACTCAAGCCAACTATCACGGCAATAAAATTACACGCCCAGGGCAGAAAGAATCTTGGTTCACTCAAAAGCTCAATAAATTAAAGTCTAAACTCAGTGGCAACAAATTTAGACTAGATGACTAAAGCTTAAAGTGACTGCTTTAGTCACAACTTAGCCTATTTTTTAAAATGTTCAACCTGAATGATTTGTTTATGATTCCTAAAAAGCTACAGACCTTACAATTATTTTTTTCAAACTTGTGTTTTAGAAATATTTATAAAGTCGTTTACAAACTGAGTCATTCAAATCAATACAAACATAATCGCCGTTTTTGGCCGTATTATCAGGTTGAACGTGATACTGAAAATGGTTTACAAAAACTTTTTTTCAAACAGAAGTTGGTCGTCGATAATACACAAGCTGTTTGTACAGAAAACAAACTATGCATGATGATTGCAACTGGGCCATCAGTCCAACAAATCCCTCCCGAAGCTTTTACCCGCTCCGATATAGATTATGTTGGATTAAATGGCGCAATTTCGATGCCTAATGTTGTGTTTAAGCATTATGTCATTATTGACCATAATTTCGTTGAGAGCCGTTTTGATTTAGTGTTGAAAGTTCTCAATAGCAATTGTACGTTTTACACTACACCACGTTGCTTAGATCTGATTTTACGAAAAGTTTTATTTCAGGATATCCAATGTAACATTAGAGTTGTAGAACCTATTACTCGCGGTGAAATTGAACCAATCTTACAGCCTAAAAAAGCTGTCGACATGCAAAAAAATTATTTCTATACCAACAATCAATTGGGTTTTTCAACTCAAATATATACCGCGATCTTTGATTATTTTACTGTAGCCTACGTTGCACTACAGATTATTCACTCACTCCGCTATCAAGAGATTTACTTAGCTGGGTTAGACATGAATAATTTTACCCAACCCCGTTTCTATGAGAGTGCTGAAAATAAACAACCAACGCTTTTAGACAGATCATTGGATTTCACATTACCAGCCTTCGACTTAGCAGCACAGTTCTTTAAGGCTCAAGGAATTACCGTATATAACCTTTCTGAACATAGCGCTGTGGAAGCATTTCCAAAAATAAATGCAAAGGACTTATTTAAATCCCAATAAAATGCATCCGATTCAAGGTTATTTTTTCGAGTGCTGACTAAAAATCTAAGAGTGAGTGCTTGAAATATTGTCCTCGCACAAAATGCTTATCCAATATCTGACGCTCTTTCCCCGCAAGTTTTATGAGATTCGGATACTCATCTGGTGACTCATGAATAGCTAAATCAATGAGGGTCTTTTCTTTAACCCATTTATTTTTAACTTGATAGAAAAACGCATTTTTATCACAATTGATTAATACCATACTCGGTGCTAAATCTCGCATCACCTTCTGACACGCAACATAAGCCACAAGATACTCTAACCGACCAATACGCTGAAAATAGTCTTGAGAATTATCATAGTTGGCTTGGATATATTGGATATATTGCTTTGGTCCGAGATCAATCGCCTTAAAAAGTTCATCAAACCATAATTGATAAAATGGATTCTTTTCTACACTCGCCAGTAACCAATTTTCAATCACGGGAAAATCAGCCAGCGTCGTATTTTTTTTCCGATAATAGGCAAAGCTTTGTGTTCCTGTTTGCTGGATGAGCTTTTCAATCCAATCTAATTTTTTATAAACAATAATACTTGCATCCAACCAAATCCCACCATAATGATAAATCAAGTCAAAACGGATTAAATCTGCGCGTTGCTGGGATGTTGCTTTTTGCAAAATAGGTGAGGTTAGGTCAAAACTAATAAAATCTGCGACATTATTTGGATTTAACAGATTCACAGTATAGTCAGGATGTAATTTCTGAATATGATCAATACAATGCCGAACCAAAGCTGGCATGTTCCCTTCCCAATAGATCCATATCTTTTTAGGTAATTGAACGCTTTGATTCTCTGGCTTAGCCTGTAAAACGATCTGATCTGCATAGTTATCTATGGCATCACATTTATTTCGTTGTTTTAAATTAAGCAGCGTATAAAACTTTAAAATATAAAATAACTTTTTAAAAATTTTCATTTTAGTCGATCATTTAGCCTTGTATCAAAACACCTTAGGACAATTACAAATACTTATGCTTCACCGCATAAAATTTGTCACGCCACATTCGTTTTTGCTTTTTAACCCCATAAGAAAAACTTCGACCTTCTTTTTCTTTACGAGAAATTCCTTCTGCAGCTACAGTCCCCAAAATATCACTGTCCAGACCCGCTGGTTTGACCAATGCAGGCCATACTCCTAAACCTTTCCCATTTTTACTGAGCCAAGTTTGAAAGAAAATATCAACAGGCATGGTCATTGATTTTCCTGCATGTATAAATGCTTCAGCACCTTTGCGTGACCAAACTAAACCGAGACCGCGAATAGGGAAATAAAAAGCGTGCCATAAGCTCATACCATCAATATTCGTAACATCTTTGCTTAGTTTTTTCTTTTTTGCTGCAATATTGATCAAATACCAATCTAATTCTTTATGCTGATTTAGATAGGTAAGTACGCCATCAAGCTTGTCTTTAAACTCTTGATTAATCTTCATATCATCTTCAAGCACAACTAAATAATCAGCATCTGTCGTTAGAAACTTCTCCGCGCAACCGTAGTGACTCAAATAACACCCCAACTCTGAATTCATCAAACTACGACCCAGTGCTTGATTCGCACCATGATCATCATAGTTTGTAAACTCAGTGAGTGCTTTGCCTCGACCATCGACCGCAGAAAAGCGCTCAAAAGGCCAATTAACTTGATCCAACTGCTGTGTTGCTCGCTCAAGTCGTTCCTGACTGCCGTCCAAATTAATTAAATAAGTAACAACTTTCATCATGAACCTTTAAACCAAAACGGAATGGGGTAAATAGCCTGCTAATTTTTCTTGCATTGCATCACTGATCTGCTTTGCAGCATCGCTACTCAACTGATCCAAACTTTGAATACAACCATATTTAATTTCGGGATTTTGAAGCGCTTGTATAAAACTATTCAAACTGTCCTGATTTTTAAGATACGCTAGTTCAAGATCAGGCTTCAACTCCGCCTGCTGTTTTTGAATCTTAATATGGTTCATCAGTGAAATTGGATTCAGCTGCTCTACACTTCGAAATTTAAACTTAATCTGTGTTTCTAAACGCTGCGGATGCGCAAGCAAATAGTCCTTTAATGCATCACGATCTACAATATGAGGATAATGATGAATTTCAAAGAACTTATTGAAGCCTAAAATATCCGCACCAAGCATCTGCGCAATCATATGCTTAGGCTGTATAGGTTGACCCAATTGACGACTCATAAACTGGCGATATTTCAGCTTGGCTTTAAGCGCAAAGCTACTTTGCCAGTGACCATAGACCACCAAATGATCATCTTTTAAGAAGTCTTCAATTTTTGCTGGCGAATTAAAAAAGAAATCATCATTCAGGTAGATAAAATAATCCGACAACCCCTCAATATTCCAAAGCATCGTTTCAATAGAACGTGTATTGAATGTGGGCAAGTGCTGTTCAAAACCTTTGAAAATTTCGCGGTGATCGACCACCCGAATTTTATCCTTAGCACATAGGCCCTGCGCGACAAACTCATCAATAAATTCAGGACGTTGATTGTCCGCCACAACATAAATATTACGACAAAAAGGAACATATTTTAAAATTGAAGCAATGTTGTAATAAATTTCATTATTGCTGGCGAAACGCGTATCACTGATCGCATCAGAGGCATCTTCACCCGTCAAATATTTATGGCGCTTTTTTTTCAGTTCAATGTCATTACCATCTACCCAGGCAATCACAACATCAATATTTTGCATTCGCTTGATCACTTCAAAACATGAGTCTACTTAGTGGCAATTATTGCCACGCATCCTTAATCCACTGCGATGGCAATACATAGCGATACCATTTCCCACCGCCACCATGAATCGCGTCAGGTGGATTGATCTCACCATGGAAAATAATGATTTTAACGCCTTCAGGTTTCACAGGCGGCTTGAAATACGCCAAAGGAATCTTTTGTAGGCAGTGATATTTATAGCTCTTACACCAACTATCTGGCCAGTAAGACAACTTTTTCTCTTGATCGACATACCATGACAAATAGGCTTGCTCATTACGAAACTTCTGACGAATTTCATTAAAATGTTCACGGAAATAAGGCATTAATCCCGGGAAAGCGCCCAATTTAAAACGGTAAACCGAGCTATTACCTGTAATACGCCACGGGCGTTTCCAATCATGAATAATCAGAAAATCCCCTGGGTGGGTAAAGAAACTGTCAATATTGTCAACAATCACCACATCCAAATCTAGAAATAATGCATTCCCCTTTAAACCATACAAATCTGGTTCAAATGTAGACAGCTTATTCCACCCTCGTTCAGGACTCCCCGGTGGTAATGCCAATGGTGGAATCGGAAAACATTCAACTGCAGGGTCAATTCCTTCAGAACGATCTGTTAGGCAGACCATTTTGAAATCAACCGTGGTATGACGTTTCACCATATTATATAAACGATTGACGTACTCGGCCCCATATTTGGTGCCCCATTTCATGCACAACACAACATTTTGTTCTGCTTGGGTATCAGCCTGTTTTAACAGCGCATCGTTCACGTTTTCCTGCATGTTCTATCATCCACCAGCATTCTGTTTCATATCATAACATCTCTGACAAGAAGTTAGTGTATGGCTTTTTCAAAGCCTTCATAATACTCAAAATAGTTTGTGCTATGATACGAAGTCGCTTTTTACAAATCAGAAATGGTTTGAATCCAAGCTCCCATATGAAGAATATAGAATCAGGTTGATATGAAAATAGCAGTTGCAGGCACCGGTTACGTCGGCCTTTCTAATGCCATGATCTTCTCACAACATCATGAAGTTATTGCACTGGATATCATCGACACAAAAGTCGACATGTTGAATAAAAAAATATCTCCGATTCAGGACGCAGATATATCGACATTTTTAAGCGAGAAACCGCTTAATTTTCGTGCTACAACTGACAAATATGAGGCTTATCGAGGCGCTGATTTTGTCATTATTGCGACACCTACCGACTACGACACAAAAACCAACTATTTCAATACTCAAAGTGTCGAAAGCGTAATCCAAGATGTAGTTGGAATTAATCCTCAAGCAACCATGGTTATTAAATCCACGGTGCCCGTAGGATTTACTCAGAAAGTAAAAGCACAATACAACACCGAGAACATTATTTTTTCTCCAGAGTTTTTACGTGAAGGTAAGGCTTTACATGACAATCTTTATCCTTCACGTATTATTGTCGGTGAAAAATCAGAACGTGCTCAATTGTTTGCAGACATGTTGATTGAAGGTGCCATTAAAAAAGATAGTCCAGTATTATTTACAGACTCTACAGAAGCTGAAGCAATTAAATTATTTGCCAACACTTACCTTGCAATGCGCGTCGCTTATTTTAATGAACTCGATACCTATGCCCAGTCCTTCGGTCTGGATACCCGTCAAATTATTGAAGGCGTATGTTTAGATCAACGTATTGGCAACCATTACAATAACCCATCCTTTGGCTATGGTGGCTATTGTCTACCTAAGGACACCAAGCAACTTCTTGCCAATTACAATCAAGTGCCAAGCAACCTAATTCAAGCGATTGTCGATTCCAACAGTACACGTAAAGACTTTATTGCAGATTCCATTATTGCCAAAAACCCAAACACTGTTGGCATCTACCGTTTAGTGATGAAAAGTGGCTCAGATAACTTTAGGGCTTCAGCTATCCAAGGCATTATGAAACGCATTAAAGCCAAAGGGATTAATGTGATTGTCTATGAACCAACTTTAAATGAAGAAGAATTCTTTAAATCAAAAGTAGTCAATAATTTAGATCAATTTAAGCAGCAAAGTGATGTCATCATTGCCAATCGCAAGTCTCAGGACTTAAGTGATGTTGAAGATAAAATTTATACTCGTGATATTTTTGGAGGTGATGAATGAAAGTTTTAGTCACAGGTGCAGCAGGTTTTATTGGTTTTCATGTTGCTAAAAAGTTGCTTGAACGTGGTGATAGCGTTGTCGGCTTTGACAACATGAATGATTATTATGATCCTACGCTCAAACAAGCACGTGTTGATTTATTAAATCAAACAGCCACCCAAAATGCAGGACAATTCGAGTTCATTCTAGCCAATCTTGCCGATAAAATAGCAGTTGATCAATGCTTTCAACAGCATCAGTTTGATCGCGTCATTCACTTGGCCGCACAAGCAGGCGTGCGCTACTCACTTGAAAACCCAATGAGTTATGTCGAAAGCAATATTATTGGCTTTACCAATATTATTGAAGCATGCCGTTATGCGAAAACACCGCATCTCACTTATGCCAGCACAAGTAGCGTCTACGGTGCCAATACCACCATGCCATTTAGTGAAAAACATGGGGTCAACCATCCTGTGCAATTTTACGCTGCCACCAAACGTGCGAATGAGTTAATGGCTCATAGTTATAGTCATTTATTCCAACTGCCAACCACTGGCTTACGTTTCTTTACGGTCTATGGCCCGTGGGGTCGCCCAGACATGGCTTTATTCAAATTCACTAAAAATATCATTGAAAACAAGCCAATTCCTGTGTTCAATCATGGTAACCATACCCGTGATTTTACGTTTATTGCAGATATTGTCGAAGGTGTGATTCGCTCAAGCGATCAAATTGCACAAGCCAATCCAAACTGGGATAGCAACCATCCAGATCCATCGACCAGCAATGCGCCTTTCCGTATCTTTAATATCGGCAATAATAATCCTGTTAAATTGATTGAATATATTCATGCAATTGAAAAAGCATTAGATAAAGAAGCCATTTTGGACTTATTACCTTTACAAGCAGGCGATGTACCCGACACTTTTGCTGACAGTACAGCCTTGGAACAAAGTGTAGGCTATAAGCCTTCAGTTTCAGTTGAAGACGGCGTCCAACAGTTTGTACAGTGGTATCGAAATTTCTACCAAGTTTAAAGGCGAATGTGGTCATTAAGCTGTACAAAATAAAACCCCTAATTTTTTATGATTAGGGGTTTTATTTTCCATGATATTTAAATCGACAATCTTAGATATAATCAATTTTAATTGTCAGATTTTTTAATCATTAAAGAGCATCTGCACAGTATTCAAATAATATCCTATTTCAGAATATCGAATAATCAAATATTTTTTTAAATTAATCCAATAATACTCTGTAGGCCACATTAAGAGCGCCATAAGGCTCCCAGTTTGATATCCCACTCAGCAGGAGAAATAACCATACGCCCTGCGTTTGGTGTTAATGTAATTTCGCTAAACAGTATTGCATCTTGCGACAATAAAAAATCTATTCGGCTATAGCCATATTCCAAACAAAGTTTTTCAGATAACTCCATCATCTTCTTCATCCTGCAAGGCTCAATAACTGGTTGCGGTGTATTTTCTTTCAAGTCAACGGTGAACGGCTGTAATGACCAAGAAGTATCATAAATATTTGAATATTCAGTACCATCATGCCCACGAACATCAACCTCAACATACATCGGTTGCCCTTCAAAACAGTGAACTCGGCAGGTCGTAATAGTCGCAAGTGTTTCAGCATCACGATATAAATCAACATAATGCTCCGCCAAAATAAGTGGCGAAATATTTTTATAGTGCCACTCGCGTTTGCGGTAGTACATATTCATCTTTAAACTATTTTTGAGCTTAATTTCTGTCCGATTAAAATCAAATGAATCTTTATCATGACAAATCGTAGCACTTCCACTATCGTGCGTGCATTTTAAAACAAACCTGTTTGGAAATTGATCAAAATCAATATCATTAAAATCACAATATGTCCCAATCAATGGAACCATATATTCTTCACCAATTCGATCTATCACCAGCTCTCTGACAGCGAATTTATCTGCTAATTTAGTGTGTAGTGCGCTTCTTTCAAAAATCATTCGTGCAGTCACTTTCTTATTAAAACTTTCTGGTTGATTAAAATTTGGAGTATATCCCAATTTATTAATAAACCTTTTTGTTAGATATTTTTCATCCGAAACAAACATCGTTCTAATTACTTTTGCTTGATATATAAGATTGTTAATCATTGGTTAAATTTTAAATACATCTCATTTTTACCAAATGATAACAAATTTATTCAATTGTGTATGCTTTGTGAATATTATATTTTTTCAGAAACTAATAGATAATGTTGTATTGATCATTTTAAAATCAAAATTAGTCAATAAAAATAAAATAGAGAAAATAAAAAAGGGCTCCGAAGAGCCCTTTTCACATCAAATTACTTATTTTACATAAGTCAACCAATGTGCATATTTCGGATCTTTACCTTTAACCGCATTAAAGAATGTGGTTTGAATTTGTTCAGTAATTGGGCCACGCGTACCTGAACCGATTTCACGGTCATCATATTCACGAATTGGCGTCACTTCAGCAGCCGTTCCTGTAAAGAATGCTTCATCTGCAATATAGAACTCATCACGGGTAATACGACGCTCAACCACGTCATATCCTAAATCTTTTGCAATGGTAATAATGGTTTGACGGGTAATACCATCCAGTGCACCACCTGCGATGTCTGGCGTATGTAACACACCATCTTTGACCAAGAATACGTTTTCACCAGAACCTTGACATACATAACCTTGTGGGTCGAGCAACATTGCTTCGTCATAACCAGAATGTGCCACTTCTTGGTGAGCCAAAATCGACAAAGTGTAATTACCTGACGCTTTTGCTTTACACATCGTCACGTTTGGATGATGGTGAGTAAACGATGAAGTTTTCACACGAATACCTTTCGCCATCGCTTCATCACCGAGGTAGGCACCCCAACTCCACGCAGCAACAACAGCATGAATAGTATTATCTGTGGCAGCAATACCCAGCTTTTCCGAACCAATAAAGATAATTGGACGCAAGTAACAAGATGCTAATTTATTTTCACGAACCACATCAATTTGAGCTTGCTCTAGTGCTGCTTGATCAAATGGAACTTTCATTTGATAAATTTTTGCAGAGTTCAATAAACGCTTAGTGTGTTCTTTTAAACGGAAAATAGCCGTGCCATTCGGTGTTTCATAGGCACGGACACCTTCAAACACACCCATGCTATAATGCAAGGTATGTGTTAAGACGTGAGTTTTCGCTTCACGCCAGTCAACCAATTGTCCATCTTGCCAAATAAAACCATCACGATCAGCCAAATTCATGACACACACTCCAAATTTATATACACAGTCATGTTACCCAATGCTCACAATTGAGCTTGGATCAATTAATCTTTGCCATAATTTGCAAACGATCACTCGGGTATCGCGCCAGTCCGCAGCATTTACTTGCATGGATTGATTCGCAAGGGCTAAGCGGTGGCTCTCGGCTCGTTCACTGAGATAAGCTTGAATCAATGCGGTCGCATCGTCGCTGGATAAGCAACTGGCTTTTGCGGCGTCTTCAAGGATTCGTACATTGTCGGAATAATGGGCAAGATCTGGATGAGACCCACTCCACGCCAACACAGCATACTGTGCCATAAATTCGATATCGACGATACCACCTGCGTCTTGTTTTAAATGAAAAATTCCATCTTTTTGTTGTTCTTTAGAAGAACCCAAATGGTCTTTCATTTTCTGACGCATGTTCAACACTTCTGCACGTACATTTTCTTCATCACGCGGTTGCGTCAAAATTTGGCAACGCAGTGCTTCAAACTTATCACGTAGGCTGGCCTCACCTGCAATCGAACGAGCACGCACCAATGCTTGATGCTCCCACATCCATGCACTTTTCAATTGATATTGCTCAAAAGCCTTTAAACTCGTCACCAATACCCCAGCTTCCCCTGATGGACGTAAGCGGGTATCAATTTCATAAACCCGACCATCAAGCGTTTGAGTCGTCATTAGTGACATAAATTTCTGAGCTACCCGCATGGCAAATTCAAATCCACTGATGGCCTTTAACCCATCAGTATCAGCCTGCTCATCCATATAATGAATAAAGACCAAATCTAAGTCTGAGCCATAACCCAGCTCAATCCCGCCAACTTTACCGTAGCCCACGACTGCAAATGCCAAATGATCAATCGAACAACGTTGACCGTCCGTATCAAGCGGATAACCATGTTTCTTTGCGGTGATTTGGTAAGCCAAATTCAAAGTTGTACTGACCGAAACCTCTGCAATATCCGTCAAAGCATCAGATACTTTCATCAATGGGCTTTCTGCCAAGACATCGCTAGCCGCGACTGCCAACACATTGGATTTTTTGAATAGGCGCAGTACACGCATCAAGTCTTCAACATCATCCAGCTCAATGCGGAGTAACTGTTGACGTAGCGAATCTTCCAAATCTTGACGGCGAGGCAGCTCAAAATCCATTGACAAGAATTCATCCAACAAAACTGGATAGTGGGTTAATTCTTCACAAATCCATGGGCTCACCGTTGCCATTTTGACTAAGCGTTGTAAAGCCCCTTTACTCTCAATCAACATGACCAAATATACGGTGCGTCGCATCACTGACTCCACCAAGGGCATGAGACGTAGCAATGCGGCTTGTGGTTTATCTGACTGTAAAATCGCTTCAATCAAATGTGGCCAAAACATCTTTAAACGTTGTACCGCTTTGGCAGGCAATTTTTTTAACGCATGACCATGCCAAAACTCGTGTATAAGATTTTTCGCCCCCTCATCCAAGACTTCATTTAAACGCGTCTCAAGTTGACTAAAACTTTCCACAAAAGGGTCATGTTCTTTTTCTTTAATTAAATGCTCAAACTGGTAAATGACTTTGGCGCGCTTTTGGTTTAAATACTCAATAAATGTATCCCAACTTGCGAAGCCCAAAGTATCAATCATACGCTGACGCAGTTCAGGTTCTGTTGGTAAAGACTGGGTTTGTTGATCATTCAAGGCTTGAATCGCATGCTCTACACGGCGCAAAAACAAATAAGCATCTTCTAGCTCATTGACTGCTTGCCCATCCAGTAGACCCACTTCACCCAAATGATGCAAGCTGACTAAACATTGACGGTCTTGTAACTCTAATTTTGCCCCGCCATAAATTAATTGGAACACTTGTACAATAAATTCGACTTCACGAATACCGCCCGCACCTAACTTAATATCGTCTTCAATATTACGGCGTAGCACCTCACGCTCAATCATGGCTTTCATTTCGCGCATGGCTTCAAAAGCAGTGTAATCGACATACTTACGGAATACGAAAGGACGAGTCATGCCCAATAACGCATTCCCCTCTTTTCCACCCGTAACAATTCGCGCCTTGATCCACGCATAGCGCTCCCACTCGCGCCCATGCTGACTTAAATATTTTTCCAGAGCGGCATGACTAATCGCCAGTGCTGAACCGTCACCCCAAGGACGCAAACGCATATCTACACGGAAAACAAAACCATCCGCAGTGATGTGGTCCAGCAAATAAATCAGCTTCTGTCCCCACAAAATACAAAACTGTTGTACATCAATACACTTGCGCCCATCTGTTTCACCCTGCTCGTCAAAGGCAAAAATCAGATCAATATCACTGGACAAATTCAGCTCTTGTGCACCGAGTTTCCCCATCGCAACCACGATTAAATCTTGAAGTTTATGGTTATAGCCTACAGGTTGCCCATATTTAGCAATCAAGGGTACTAATGCAAATTCTTTAGCAACGCATATCGCCGCATCAGCAAAATCAGAGAGCTCGCGCGTCAAGGTCATCACATCAATCAACTGATTGGCATCTTGCCAAATCCAACGAAACATGAGGCGTGCCCGTAAAACACGGAGTGCGCGCATCCATGTATTTTCATCACTTATATCTTGTAAAGTCTGCTGAACTACAGCAAAAATTTGTTCGGTCGTCAGTGGCTGAGAAAATTGATCAATAGCATAATCTTTTTCGATATCAATATGATGTATAGATAGGACTTGTTCAGCATATTGACTTGCGCGCAATGTCTTTTGCAATTGCTCAGCATTCATGATCGACCCTTTCACATTATTTTGGTTATTTATAACAGCAGATCATGATATTAAGCGAATTATTTTTATAAAGAAAACATGATTATTCAATAAATTCTTGTTGGGGCGAAACCAAAGACAAAGCTTGGTGTGCGCTGTTTGAACGCGGTAAGCTGACGATGAAGGTTGACCCAACGCCCTCTTTAGACGTTACAGAAATTTCGCCTTTATTTAAGTCAACGAAACGTTTGCAGAGTACTAATCCTAGACCCGTGCCTTTTTCCCCCGCTGTACCTTTAAAGCTAATCGTCAACTTCGGTTCAAATAATGATTCAATTTGCCCATGCGTCATGCCTAAACCTGTGTCTTGAATATAAATATCAATAAAGTCATCGCGCTGTTTGGCATCAATCGTTACCACACCATTGCCATGCATATGGGTGAATTTGAGTGCATTTGAGACCAAGTTCTGAATGACAGAAGTCACCATATTGATATCGGCAAAAATTCTTAAATCATCAGGGACACGGTCGATCAGTTGAATATTTTTATTGACCGCTAGACCATTTAGTACATCAAAGACAATTTGTGAAGACTGTTTAAGTTTATAATGAATCGGATGGTAGAAAGAACGCCCTCCCTCCGCCATAGCCCAATTCAGCAAACTTTCTAACAAGCTATAAGTCGATTGGGCAGTATCATGTAAATAGTCTGCAATACTTTGTATACCCAACTCATCCAAACTCTCACGCTCATCTGCCAAAACTTCTGAGAAACCGATTAAACCATGAAATGGTGCCCTTAAATCATGTGCAATAATTTGAAAGAATTTGGTTTTACTGACATTCATTGCAACTTGCTGCTCATATAACTCCTTAAGTTCTGCATTTTCCATACGCAAATACAGAATATTAAGAAAACTCATTGCAAGCTCTTTCACACTGTCAATCGCATCTCGATCAAAAGCATCCTGTTGCTCATCAAACAAAATCAACTGACCAATCGACTTTGCATCCTCTTTTAAGTCTATTGCGACCATTCGATGATGCACAAAGCCCAAATCGGAGAGAGATTGCGACATTTTTTTATAATTTGGATGTTGTACATCTATAAAGAAATGGTCATCAAAATAAACTGAAAAATTGCTTTCAGCGGGTCGATGAACAGCATTAAAGGAATTTTGAGCAACATACCAAATATAAGGCTCATCTATAAATGTTAAAATCGCTGTTCTTGCTCGCAAAATTTTTCTTGCAAACTTAAGGAAGCTTTGAATTTTGTTATCTTGAGTATTTACACCCAATAATAAAGATAAGTGACAAGCACTTAATTGTTCTGTATCAGACCCAATTTCCAGTAATTGAATACCCATTTCTGCCTCATCTTTTGTGATTTTATCGGCACAAACCCATTATTTATTCTATGTATTAGCAAACTTTCACTATTAAAACAATATAAAAATACAACAATACGATGATGGCATTTAACAAAAAAATCAACTATGGCGAGACTTTATCTTTGGATTTATTTTACTATTTGAAAAAACATGATTTATCTGTACTTTTATAACTTCAAGTCATCAACAGCCTCAGCCATAAATTTCGGGCAATAAAAAACCCCAAGACTGAATATGCTTGGGGTTTTTAATATCTTGGTCCCGAGGGTCGGACTCGAACCGACACGTCATCTCTGACAGCGGATTTTGAGTCCGCCGCGTCTACCAATTTCACCACCTCGGGAAGGTGTTGATGCGTATATTAAACTTTTTGAAAAACTTGTCAACGTAAGTTGATGACAATTGTCTATTTTTAAGTCACATGTGCTTTTTTAGCTTTATATTTGTGCAATATCAGCGTTCATGTCCAAAAAAGCATATACTAGCGCCAATTTTATATCCTCTATTTTGACGCTGCTTTTCCATCATGCAACTTTCTGATTTTAATTTTGACCTCCCCGATGAACTCATTGCTCGTTATCCTTTAAACACGCGCAGTGCTTCTCGTCTTTTACACCTCGATGCACAAGGTCGATACCACGACCACCAATTTACCGATATTCTCGAATTACTCAATGAAGGCGATTTATTGGTGCTCAATGACACCAAAGTGATGAAAGCACGTCTCAAAGGTAAGCGTGCTAGTGGTGGTGCAGTCGAAGTTCTGGTCGAACGCATGCAAGATGCATTTATTGCACACTGTCACATAAAAGCCAGCAACACACCCAAAGCGGGAGCTGAACTTTTTATTGGCCCAGATGCTGTTAAAGTCACGGTGCTAGGTCGTCATGAAAATTTATTTATTGTGGAGTTTTCGCAGCCAATTCTCAATGTTTTGGATTTATACGGCCAACTACCCATTCCGCCGTACTTTAACCGCGAAGCCGAAGCGATTGATACCGAGCGCTATCAAACAGTATTTAATGATCCAACCAAGTTAGCCAGTGTCGCGGCACCGACCGCAAGTCTACACTTCGATCAAAAACTGTTAGATCAGCTTGCAGCTAAAGGCATTCAAAAAACGTTTGTCACTTTACACGTGGGTGCAGGCACCTTTCTGCCTGTACGTACCGATGACATTGCCAATCACATTATGCATAGTGAATGGTGTGATGTTCCTGAGCATTCAGTTGAGCTTATTCGTCAAACCAAAGCGCGTGGTAATAAAGTCATTTCTATCGGAACGACAGCGACACGTGCGGTTGAAAGTGCAGCGCAGGCACATGATGGTGAACTGAAAGCTTGGACTGGAGATACCCAAATTTTTATCTACCCAGGTTATGAGTTCAAAGTGGTGGATCGTCTTATCACCAACTTCCATCTGCCTGAATCGACTCTCTTGATGTTGGTTTCAGCGCTGTCAAATCGTGATAATATTTTGATGGCTTATCAACATGCAGTTGCAAACCAGTACCGCTTCTTTAGTTATGGCGATGCCATGTTAGTCGACCAACTTCAACCCAAATAAGAAGAACCATGCCTCTCGATACGATCAAACATTCTATTCATATTCGACGTAAAAAGAATCAGGTCGTGTTTGATAATATCGACAGGCTTTGGGACATTGCTCGGAGTGCGGACACTGCCCAAGAAATCTTGGATCGGTTGCATCCATGGAAAGCACCGATTACCCTTAAATTTGAAAATGTGTTGCCCATTCTACTGGGAATAATCGGCATTTTTTTTATTGTGCCTGTGTTTTTTGCAGGACAACATATTTGGACATTATTTAGCTTTTTATTTGGCTTAGCTTGCTTGCTTTGGGCCTATTTAAGCTATGAACAGGATGATGCCCTTGAGGAAGTCATAGACCACCTCGAAAAGCAAATTATTCATAAAAAATATCAGCTCAATGAGTTCGCACCACCGCAGTACATTGGTGTTCCGCTACAACCTGCGTATTTTATCCCACAACTCAAACAATTGTTTCCGATCTTTAACCAAGGAACCATCAGTAATGATATTCCCTACTATGCCAGCACGATTTGGCAGGATGAGGACGGACAACAACATCAGGTCTTATTATTTCAATATCACTTTGTCGATGAAATTCGGGTGCGAGACAAAGATGGCAATGAAATGAAAGTCAAAGAAGTGCACAAAGACTTCTGGGGATGTTTTGTGTTTGATGTACCGACTCAAGGGATTGCCATCACAGCATACAATAAAAAATTTTATTATCCTTATAGCTTTCCGTGGCATAGCAGTGACATTCAAATCAACCAAAGGCTCAAATTTTTTGGTGCCGACCAAATGCACATGGCTAAACTGCTATCACCTGCTTTTGTATTACGTGTCGCTGACTTCTTCCAATCACGTGAAGGTGATTTACTCTTTCATCCTGAAAAAAATATTTTGTGCTATATCAGCCCGCAAGACCTGTTTGAAATATCCAGTAAAGCAAAAAAAATCAATGACATTTCGACATTGCGTGGACACTTACGTACTTTTAAATTACCTTATCTAGAGCGTTTAGAATCCGATCTAACGCAATTTTTAAAATAATGATATTTTGCCGTTAGAGGGTCGTATGGGGCTATTGATTTTCTTCTTGATTATTATTGCAATCGTGTTTGGCGTGATTGTCATTCGTAATAATATTGTCAG
The DNA here is from genome assembly GCF_003231195.1 of Acinetobacter sp. WCHAc060042. Taxonomy (NCBI): domain Bacteria; kingdom Pseudomonadati; phylum Pseudomonadota; class Gammaproteobacteria; order Moraxellales; family Moraxellaceae; genus Acinetobacter; species Acinetobacter sp. WCHAc060042. Next base: position 40,477 of record NZ_QKVN01000013.1, on the reverse strand, counting down.
ACACCACAATGCAACCATTCGCGCATGGTCAGATGTAGCTACTTATGAACGTCAAAAGATCAAAATTTTGGATGGGCTAGAACCTTTAGTCGAACAATATTCCAGTTTTGAAAAAGGCACCTTGGAAAAAGTCACTGAACTCCGTCAGAACATTCTTAACCTGAACTTGAACAATACGGATGTCAATCAATTACAGCGTATTGAAGCTTTAAACCAAGAACTAATGCGTAGCCTTAATGTCGTGGTCGAAAATTATCCTGAGCTCAAAGCCAATGATATTTATCTCAAAATGATGAATGAAATTGAGGAACAAAACGAAAATGTCAGTGCTGCGATCAGCATCTTTAACCGCAATGTCGAGCTGTTTAACAATCATATTCAAATTTTTCCAAACAACATTGTTAACACCATGACTGTCGGCAAAAAAGCGGTCCGTCCGTTCCGCGACTCAGTTGCGCTACAAAATTTTGATTACCGCCCAAACTTTAATTAGCAGGGTGATTACACCGATATTTGCTTAAAGGCACTTTAAATGAGTGCCTTTTTTAACTTCTACGCTGACTGCACTGCTGACAACCACCACTTGATACAATCTATCTCCACCCCGACAACACATTCAAATTAAAACCGTTGTCACCGCATACTATTTCGTACAGAAAAGCTTTGCTTTAAAAGTGTTACAACACTGGTGTTTATTTGCATAATCAAGGAAAATAGCCTCCTTTTAGCGGCGAACTGTTTTTTCGCTCTTGCACTGCAAGTCAAGCGGTGCTTTGCTCTTGTTTAGGATTTTTTATGAAGTTTGAAAAATTAGGTCAGTCGGGTCGCGCCCGTCGTGGTCGTTTAACTTTAGAGCATGGTGTGGTGGAAACCCCTGTGTTCATGCCTGTCGGTACTTATGGTACAGTCAAAGGCATGCTCCCACGTGACATTGAAGACATCAAAGCGCAAATTATTTTAGGCAACACCTTCCACCTTTACCTGCGCCCTGGCCTTGAAGTGATTAAAGAACACGGCGGTCTGCATCAATTTATGAAGTGGGATAAACCCATTTTGACCGATTCAGGCGGCTTCCAAGTTTTCAGCCTCGGTGCAATGCGTAAAATTAAAGAAGACGGTGTGACTTTCCGCTCTCCAATTGATGGCTCTAAAGTGTTTTTGTCTCCTGAAATCTCAATGGACATCCAACACACACTGAACTCAGACATCGTAATGATTTTTGACGAGTGCACCCCATATCCTGCAACGCATGAAGAAGCACAAAAGTCGCTACAACTGTCATTGCGTTGGGCAAAGCGTTGTAAGACTCAACATCATGATGTGCTTGAAAATAAAAATGCGCTGTTTGGTATCATTCAAGGTGGCATGTATGAAGACTTACGTGATGAGTCATTAAAAGGCTTACTTGAAGTTGGTTTTGACGGCTATGCCATTGGTGGCCTATCTGTCGGTGAACCAAAAGAAGAAATGATCAAAGTACTGGATTATCTTCCTGCGAAAATGCCAGCAGACAAACCGCGCTACCTGATGGGTGTCGGTAAACCTGAAGACATCGTGGAAGGCATCCGCCGTGGTGTCGACATGTTTGACTGTGTCATGCCTACCCGTAATGCCCGAAATGGACATTATTTTGTGACCGACGGTTTAGTCCGTATCCGTAACAGTAAATACCGTCATGATCAAAGTCCGCTAGATCCACACTGTGACTGTTATACCTGTACCAACTTTACCCGTGCTTATTTATTCCATTTGGAAAAATGTGGTGAGATGCTAGGTTCAATGCTGGGTACTATTCACAACTTACGTTATTACCAACGTTTCACTCAAGACATTCGTGACGCCTTGGATAATGATCGCTTTGATGCCTTTGTTGAAGATTTTTATGCACGTCGTGGTTTAGAAGTTCCACCTTGCCCCCAAGATTAATTGTTGTGAGCATTTGCGCTTGGTAAAAAGACAAGGTAAATTGCAGAACAAGTCTATTTATGATCAATTCGTTGATCACCGTTTTTTTAGTTTAGGAATTTGAAATGAGCCTTTTTATTTCTACAGCTCACGCAGCGGGTGAAGCTGCACAACAACCAAGTATGGTCGCAAACTTGTTGATGATTGCTGTTTTTATTGCCATCTTCTACTTTTTAATTTGGCGCCCTCAAGCTAAACGTGCAAAAGAGCACCGTTCTTTGGTTGAAAGTCTTGGTGTAGGCAGTGAAGTTGTTTTTGCTGGTGGCCTCATGGGTAAAATCACTAAACTCGAAGGCGACTTCGCTGTGGTTGAACTGAGCCGTGGTGTAGACGTAAAAATCCAACGCGCAAGTGTGATTTCAGTTCTTCCTGAAGGCACATTAAATAACCTTTAATCAAAAAAATTAGTCGTGCATCCGCACGACTTTTTTCATTTTAAGAAGAAAACGAATGCGTTACCCAGCATGGAAATATCTACTGATTATCGTGGTTTTGATTATCAGTACATTATATGCCCTGCCTAGTTTGTATCCGGATGAACCTGCGGTTCAAATTTCTGGTGCCAAAGCTGGTACCCAAATTGACCAAAGCATCGTACAAAAAGCAGAGCAGATTTTAAAATCTGAAAGTATCTCAAGCCATGACAACAGCTTTAGTAATAATGCTGCACTGTTACGACTTGACTCTAGCGAAGCACAATTAAAAGCCAAAGAGGCGCTACGTCGTGGGCTTGGTGATGACTATGTTGTCGCACTAAACTTGGCACCAACAACACCAGAGTGGCTACAAAAAATTGGTGCAAAACCAATGAAGCTCGGTCTGGATTTACGTGGTGGTGTTCACTTCTTGTTAGAAGTGGATATGGATAAAGCAATTTCTCAGCGCATGGAAACCTCTGCGACAGACTTACGTCGACAGTTCCGTGACAACAAGATTAAATTTAACAGTCTTGGATTAAACAACAACACGATTACCATTCAGTTTGCGAACAACGATGATCGTACGACTGCTCAAGACTACTTACGTAGCAATGGTAATGAGTTTAATCAGCAAGCGGTCGCAACTGCGACAGGTTCAACCTTACGTTTAACCTATACCGACGTTCGTCGCCAAGAAATTCAGTCTTATGCGGTAAACCAGAACTTAACCACCTTACGTAACCGTATTAATGAGTTAGGTGTGGCAGAAGCCTTGGTACAAACCCAAGGCAATAACCGCATCGTGGTTGAACTCCCGGGTGTACAAGACACAGCCGAAGCAAAACGTGTTTTAGGGCGTACTGCAAACCTAGAGTTCCGTTTGGTCTCTGACCAGAATGATCAAGTCATTGACCAATATACTGGCAAGAGTAATGGGCAACCGCTTCCACCAGGCACTGAACTTTTTGCCTATCAGTCTTTGGACAGCGGACGTGAATTACTGTTAAACCGCAACCGTATTTTAACGGGTGAACGCGTTCAAAATGCATCAAGTGGCTTTAGCCAAGACACGGGCGGTGCCGAGGTAAACATTACCTTAGACACAGCTGGTGGCAAACTGATGTCCGATGCAACCCGTAATGCGGTAGGTAAGCGTATGGCCGTGTTGTTCATTGAAAATAAACAACGTATTAGCTATATCACCGATCCTGCGACTGGTGCTCAAACCGAAGTCCGTACACCTTATGCAGAGTCTGTCGTGATTAACGCTGCAACCATTCAAGCGGTACTCGGCTCTCAATTCCGCATCACGGGTATAGATTCACCTCAAGAAGCGTCTGAACTTGCACTAATGCTACGTGCTGGTGCACTTGCTGCGCCAATGTACTTTGTTGAAGAACGTGTCGTTGGTCCAAGCCTCGGTCAAGAAAACATTGATAAAGGTGTTTTATCAACGCAAATCGGTTTCTTACTGGTCGCGATTTGGATGGTGGTCTTCTTCCGTCTATTTGGTTTAATTGCAAACTTTGCTTTGGTCTTCAACTTAGCCATGATTTTAACCGTCATGTCCTGGATTGGCGCTTCTCTTACCCTACCGGGTATTGCAGGTATCGTGATTACCATTGGTATGGCCGTCGATGCCAACGTCCTCATCTGTGAGCGAATACGTGAAGAAATGAAATGGGGAGCATCGCCCAAACAAGCTATTGTGGCGGGTTATGATCGTGCCTATAACACCATTCTCGACTCAAACTTAACCACATTCTTGGTTGCGTTTATCTTATTTGCTATCGGCACAGGCCCAATTAAAGGCTTCGCTGTAACCTTAATGATCGGTATTGTCTGCTCAATGTTTACTGCAATCACAGTAACACGTGCAATTGTACAGCTCATCTATGGCAAAAAACGAAACTTGAAAAAGTTGAGCATATAAGGAGATCGACGATGACTGATGTGACTCAACAAACTTCAAAAAAATACGGCCGTCCTGATGACGATCGCGTGATTAATTTTATGAAGATTGCGCTGCCTGCAGCCGTTCTTTCTATTATTTTAACGATTGGCAGCCTATTTTTCATTTTCACCAAGGGTCTTAACTTAGGTTTGGACTTTACTGGTGGTATTTCAGCCGAATTGAACTATAGTAAGGCAGTAAAGTCAGCCGATGTCTCTGCTGCACTAACCAAAGCTGGCTTTCATGATCCCGTGGTACAAACCATTGGTTCGGATCGTGACTTAATTGTACGTATGCCTGTACAAGAAGATACAGCAGCAGAAGACTTAACCAAAACCATTACCCAAGCGGTACAGCTTCCAGGTAACTCGGCTTCTGTCAACAAAGTTGATGTCGTCGGTGGGCAAGTGGGTAATGAGCTCTATATTCGCTCAGCAGGTGCTGTGGGTTTAGCTCTATTACTGATGCTGGTTTATGTCACCATTCGCTTTGAGTTCAAACTGGCAATGGGTGCAGTACTATCATTGTTCCATGACGTTGTAGTAACCATCGGTATTTTTGCCATGATGCAATGGCCGTTTGACTTAACGGTTTTAGCTGCTGTTTTGGCCCTGATTGGCTTCTCGCTGAATGACAACATTGTTGTATCGGATCGTATTCGTGAAAACTTCCGTAAGATTCGTGGTGCAACGCCTTTAGAAATCGTTAACATTGCATTGACTGAAACATTACGTCGTACCATTCACACCTCAATGACTTTATTACTGGTGGTGATCTCGATGATGTTACTCGGTGGTGATGGTCTGAAATGGTTCTCTGTAGCGATGTTTGTCGGGGTTTTTGTGGGTACCTATTCTTCAATCTATATCGGTACAGCCTTTGCCTTATGGCGTGGTCTAAACCGTCAAGACTTTATTGTACAAGTGAAGCCTGAGTTTGAAGAAGAAAATGAAATTCCATAAACTCATATAGCTACGTTAAAAGAAAAGCCTCTCAATCGAGAGGCTTTTTTATATCGGTATGAAGCTGTTGTATCAACTCAATCTGAGGCAACGCATAGCCACGGCAGGACTGCTCTGCCCGCCATGCCACAGTCAACATCACATCTCCCAACTCAAAATTTTGATAGGCGAAACTACCAATGAGCGGATGATTACACATGCCACCATTATGCATTGGATGTGCTTGGGTATTCAGTTCATTTAAGTTTAAACGAATACCCAAACCTGATGCTTTAAGCACCGCTTCTTTGGTGGTCCAAACTTTAAACCAGTAGGATTTTTCCTGCTCAACCTGTTGCCATAGCTCAAGTTCATCGACATGAAAAGCATGTTGGGCCAAAGCGCCAAAACGTACTTTGCGACTTAACTCTTCAACATCCACGCCCAAATCAGCCACTTTTTCACTCATGGCTAAAGCATAGTAATTTTGACTGTGACTATGATTGAAATGAAAAGAAGGCTGACCAACCCAATAGGGTTTGCCTGTCTCGCTCAGTGCAATGGCATGATCATCGACGATCATCTGTCGTTGTTCAGATAAGGATTGATTGCGATATTGATAAATGGCTTGTTTTCGCTGCGCAATTTGCTCGACACGTGACAGATTGTAATCCACCTGTACAATGTCCTTAATCTTTTTCAGCTCAACACGTATTGTCCTTGCCACGTTGCCTTCCTATCATCATTTCATGCATCATAAAATAAAAAAGCCCAAAGATCACTTTGGGCTTTTCAGCATCAGAACCTTAATGCCTGATTAACGTTTGAATTTCTTCTCTGCTTTCTTAAACTTCTGAACATAACGACGCTTACGCGCTGCTGTACGCTCATCCACTTGCGACTTACGTCCTTCAAATGGGTTTTCAGAGGTTTTAAACTCAATACGCACTGGCGTACCCTCAAGCTTATACACTTTACGGAATACGTTTTCCAAATAACGACGGTAGTCATGTGGAGTTTTGTCGACTTTGTTGCCGTGAATCACGATGGTTGGTGGATTTTGTCCACCCATATGTGCATAACGCATCTTGATACGACGACCTTGTACCATAGGTGGTTGATGCGCATCGGTTGCATCATTTAAAATTTGTGTAATTTTCGCAGGCGAGACTTTCAAATGCGATGAGTCATAAGCACGGTGAATTGATGGATACATTTCACCAACACCCGTACCATGCAAAGCAGAAATCAGGTGGATCTTCGCCCAAGGAATAAAGTCAAAACGGCGCTCTACATCCAACTTACATTGCTTACGATCATACTCGGACATATTGTCCCATTTGTTAATCGCAATCACCATCGCTCGGCCTGCTTCAAGCGCATAGCCAATTAAGTGTAAGTCTTGTTCTACAATACCTTCACGCGCATCAACCACTATGACCACCACATGGGCATCTTTCATGGCTTGTAAGGTTTTCACGATTGAGAATTTCTCAATCATTTCATCAACCTTACCTTTACGACGAACACCTGCTGTGTCAATTAAGGTGTACTGACGGCCATCACGCTCAAACGGAATATAGATTGAATCACGGGTGGTTCCCGGTTGGTCAAATGCCACCACACGCTCTTCACCCAATAAACGGTTGACTAACGTTGATTTACCCACATTCGGACGACCAATAATCGCTAAGCGTAAACCTGTGTGCTTATCATGCTCATCTGGGTTTTCATCTTCAGGCACATCATGTAGAACCTCTTCCAGCATTTGCTGAACACCGCGACCATGGCTTGCTGCCACTTGCAGAGGTTCACCCATACCGAGTTTGTAAAACTCAACCAAAGCTGCTTCAGCGTGTACACCATCGACTTTATTGGCAACCAAGAAAACTTTTTTACCTAATGTACGCAGTTCGCGAGCAATTTGTTCATCTGAGGCTAACAAACCTGCGCGAGCATCGACCACAAAAACAATAATATCAGCCTCATTAATGGCTGTTTTAGACTGTTCTGCCATGTAAGAGTCGATACCCCCTTCATTTTCGCCGATACCGCCTGTATCAACCACAATGAAAGACTTATTTTGATATACAGCGTCACCATATTTACGGTCACGCGTCAGGCCAGCAAAGTCAGCAACAAGCGCGTCACGACTCTTGGTGATCTGATTGAATAGCGTTGATTTTCCGACGTTCGGACGGCCAATGAGCGCAATTACGGGTTTCATAGATTAACCTTTATTCAAGATCAGCCAGTAAGACTGGTCTGAACATCAGAAACTGGAAGAAAAATAAGGTGAAAAACCTGAATAAAAACTCGGGGTCTTGTCTAAACAAATACCCCGAGGAAATTTAAAAATACGAATTTCGACTAGTTTAACATAAGTCGAACAGAATTAACGATTCTGCCAAATGCTTAATGCACCCTTTCGTGTTGCAACATAAAGTTGATCATCAATCACACGTAAAGTACGCACTTCACCAGAAGTCTTAGCACGACCAATCAATTCACCTGTTGCAGGGTTAATCATGTGCAATACACCATCTAGATCACCCACAATCAGGTCTTGACCTAACATCACAGGATTACTCAATTGGCGATTCAGCAGACTGTCATTTTCCCACAGTTTTTGACCCGTCGTAATTTCATAAGCCACTAATTTACCATCGGCCTGTGCAACAAACACGCCATTGCCAACCACTTCAGGGCGTTGTGTACTACTCGAATCTTCACTCCATACCACTTGCTGTGAAGCCAAATCCGTCATAGTGACTTGACCTTGATAACTGGTGGTAATCAAATACTGACCTGCAACTACTGGGTCACCGTCGATATCATTTAAACGCTGAATATCCGAACGACCATCCGACACAGCTACACGACGCTGCATTCGTGGCACACCCGTAACTACATCTAAAGCATAAACATAGGCATTTGCAGTAGAAATGAGTACTGTGCGCGAATCAACAGGCACTGGTGCCGCATTACCACGAAGGCTAAGTTGAACATTTGGTAAGTTATAGGTCCACACTTGTTGACCTGTCGCCAAATCATGTGCAAAAACGGTTCCATCATTACTGACAGAAATCACACGCCCCGCTTGAACCAACGATGGCGCAAGTAGTGCCCCTGTTAATTGTGCTGTCCATTTTTGCTCGCCTGTCGCTTGGTCTAAAGCAAACAATTGGCCTTTAGCATTACCCACAATGACATAACCATCAGCCGCTTCCACACCTGAGCTTAAGCCAGCCTTAGACACTTCTTTCTGCCAAAGTTTTTGTTTGCCTTTATAAGCCGTCACTTCACCTTTTGGATCAAGCGCAAAAACCACACCATTGTCTGCATCTAGACGTAACCGTAAAGGGTCCGCTGTCGAAGTTGAAGACACACTTTGAGAAAATACAGGGGTCAGCGTTTTCGCTTGAGTCAGTTTTGGAAGTGGATTCGGCTTAACTTCTTCTACTTTGCCACTACTTGCACAACCCGCAAGAGCCAAAGTCAATACGGTTAATGCGCACGAAATTTTGTATTTTCTATTCATTAAGATTCTTCCGCAACGGTTTCTATGATTGGACGTTCGATTTCAGGATCATCAACTAAAATACCAACACTTTCGAGTTTAATTTGTAAAATTTGGCGTTCTTGTTTACGTTCAACCAACTGATCCCATGCACTTTGGTAGGCTTTTTTGGCATTGTCGATATCATTTTTAGCCACATAGACATCACCCAAAGCTTCATCAGCCGTTGCTTTAAAAGCAGGATCAGTCACTTGCGCTAATGTTTTAATTGAATCATCAAATTTCTTTTGTGCCAATTGAGCATACGCCAAGCGTAGTTTTACAATTTGCACTAAACCATCGTCATCGACTTTCGAGTTTTCAACTTTTTTCAACGCTTTTTCAGCACTTGCATAATCTGCTTTGTCATAAGCTAATTTTGCCATCAACAATTGCGTTTGAATGGCCTGAGCCGAATCTGGTGCATCTTTTACGATTTTATCCGCAGTTGCTGACAAGGCAGTAAATGCATCACCTTGTGTTGCACGTGCTTCATCCATCAATTGCTGAACTTTAGCCGTGTTCATCTGGTTCTCAGCCAAAGTCTTCTTCTGCCAGTATTGCCATCCAAAAAAGGCAATCAGCGCAATTAAAATCCCACTAATAATGGCTGAACCATATTTCTTAGTGAAAGACTTTAAACTATCAAGTTGTTCTTCATCACTTAATGCGCTCATGTGACTACCCTTTCCTTATATTTTGGCTTATTTTGAAGAAAATTTTTCAATCATAAATGGCACGATGTCATCCACCGCAACCAAAGTTTGTTCAGCTGTTGCCAACTCTTTTACGGCAAACTGCGCAGCTTCCACTTCACGCTCACCCAAAATAAGGGCAAACAATGCGCCAGACTGATCGGCTTTTTTCATCTGTGACTTCATTGAACCCTGAGAGCCTACTTTCAAACGAATCGTGCTCGATGCTGCATCCAACTGATTGCGAATTTGCTCTGCAAGGACTAAAGCTTTGCCTTGAGACGCTGGATCTGCCAACAAAAACATTTCGCAGTCACGTACAGGTGTAGCATCTTCAACTTGTTCAAGAAGCAATAATAAACGCTCTATACCCATTGCAAAACCAACGGCTGGCACAGACTGATCTGCTTTGCCTTTGAGCTGTCCAACTAGACCATCATAACGACCACCGGCACAGACCGTGCCTTGTGAACCCAAATGCGTAGTGGTCCATTCAAAAACGGTTTTGTTGTAATAATCCAAGCCACGCACCAATTTCTGGTTAATGACAAAGCTTACACCTGCATCCGTTAAATATTGCTGCAAGGTTGCAAAGTGATTCAACGTTTCCTCACCCATAAAGTCATGCAACTTCGGTGCATTTTCCAAAATGGCTTGAGTTTTTGCATCTTTAGAGTCAAGAATGCGCAGTGGATTGGTGGTTAAACGACGCTGTGAGTCTTCATCCAAATCACCCTTGTGTGATTCTAAGAACTCAACCAATGCCGCACGATAAGCAGCACGCTCATCAGACTCACCTAAAGTATTCAATTCAAGTTGAACTTTATCTGCCACACCCATGCGTTTCCACAGACGTGCGGTCATCAAAATCAGCTCAGCATCCATATCTGGGGTTGCTACACCAAAGGTTTCCACGCCAAATTGGTGGAACTGACGGTAACGACCCTTTTGTGGCTTTTCATAACGAAACATCGGGCCAATATACCAAACCCGAGGAGTGGCACCACGAAGCAAGTTATGCTCAAGCATGGCGCGTACACAGCCTGCTGTTCCTTCAGGACGCAAAGTCAAAGACTCAGGCGGATTACCTTTATCCAAGAAGGTGTACATTTCTTTTTCAACGATATCCGTTGCATCCCCAATTGAACGTTTGAACAAATTGGTCTGTTCAACAATAGGTAAACGAATTTGTTGGTAGCCATAAGCATCCATCAATGATGCGAGATGCTGTTCAAGACGTCTCCATGCAGAGGTTTGCGTAGGAAGAATGTCATTAAAACCTTTGATTGCGACTATTGAACTCATGATCTACTCAGAAAAACTTGTGCGAATAATCTCTTTAGCTTTAGCGTCTTCAAGATCGCTAACACGTTGACGAACCATCGCTTCGATTTCGTCAACCAACTGATTTGTGTCAATTAAATGGCTCTTTTCGCCATTACGATACACCAGTGAACGTGGACTTGCACCAACTACACCAATATCGGCTTCTTTGGCTTCACCCGGACCATTCACTTTACACCCAATCACCGACACATCCATTGGGGTACGAATATCTTCTAAACGTTCTTCTAAAGCCTGCATCACTGAAATCACGTTAAACTCTTGACGTGAACAGCTCGGACAAGCAATAAAGTTAATGCCATTTGAGCGAAGACTAAGTGATTTTAAAATATCAAAGCCAATCTTAATCTCTTCTTCAGGTTCCGCTGCCAAGGAAATACGCATGGTGTCACCAATGCCATCCAACAGCAAACCGCCCAATGCAATCGCAGACTTCACCGAACCTGTTCGATAAATCCCCGCTTCTGTTACACCAAGGTGTAAAGGATTATCAATTTGCTGTGAAAGTAGGCGATAAGCGTCCATGGTTAAAAACACATTGGATGCTTTCACTGAAACTTTGAACTCGTGGAAATCTAAACGATCCAGAATATCAATATGGCGCATCGCCGACTCTAGCAATGCCTGACCAGTCGGCTCACCATATTTCTTTTGAATATCTTTCTCTAGTGAACCTGCATTCACCCCAATACGCATAGAAATATCGTTATGACGCGCCGCGGCTACCACTTCACGGATTTTGGCTTCAGAGCCAATATTTCCTGGGTTAATGCGCAAACAGTCCGCTCCCAAGTCTGCAACACGCAGTGCAATCTTGTAATCAAAGTGAATGTCTGCAACCAAAGGCACCGATGAACGCTTACGAATCTCACCAAAAGCTTCTGCCGCTTCCATCGTTGGCACAGAAACACGCATAATGTCTGCACCTACATCTGCACAACGCTGAATTTGTGCCAATGTTGCCTCAACATCACAAGTTTCGGTATTGGTCATACTTTGAATGCTGATCGGTGCATCACCACCGACATAGACTGAACCCACACGAATTTTGCGAGTAGGCTTGCGTTTAATTGGATTTACAATCATGGCTTTTCCTTGATCCCATTAACGTGACAAGCGGAAATCTGCTTTTCCACCGACGGTATATGGTGACAATGAAATACTTTCATTATTTAAGCTGAGTGACACAGCAGCCGCATCATCAATACGAATTTGAAAAGGGGTCTCTCCAGACAACTCAAGTGTTGAAGCCTGACGACCTGTTGCCAAAACTTTACCTGTTGAATCAACAATATGCACAGATGTTGGGCGATTGAACTCAAGTTTCAACTGATCCCCTGTGGTTGCAGCAGCACCATTCATATTAATAATTTGAACATCTGATTCTGCTTGTTGAGCTGTCGTCTCATCAGCACCACCTGACCAATTTTGAATGACACCAAATAATGCTGCCAAAATGGCAATAACAACAATTGCAACTAGTCCGCGTTTCAACCACTTACGATTGCGGTCGCGATTAGAACCTGGCAATTTGCCCATAATTTTAATTGGCGAATTATTCAAAGCATGATTCGGCAGAAGTCCCGTATCATTGGCATAGATGTCATCGAAACGTTGGATAATCGTAGTTGCATCCACTTTCAGGTACTTCGCATAGGTACGATAGTAACCTTTAATAAACGTAGCTTCTGGAAGTGCCGTATATTCGTCCTGCTCAAGTGCAGTTAATGTCTTGAGTGGAATATTGAGCTCTTTCGAAACGTCGCTTAATTCACGTTTTTGTGCAATACGAATTTGACGAAGATAATCACCTGGACGCTGGATATTTCCTAAAGCATTGCTAGAACCATTCGATTGTGGTGAATTAGGATTTACTTCCATACGGCCTCAGTAGTGTACTGTAATTGCAAATAACGTTTGTATTCTTGACTATCTGGGTACAAGGCACGTAGCTGATTGACCAGTACTTGCGACCCCAAAGTGTCATGGTTTGCACGTGCAATTCGGATACCGATCCAAAGCGCACGCGCATCTAAGTTTTTCTCGCCAACGGCTCGCACAAATTGTTCATAATATTGTGTCGCTTCAGCGTATTGTTGGCGTAAATATAAAATTTCCGCCATTTCGATCATGGCAAGATAGGCATTTGAACTCACCTGTAGGGCTTGTTTAAAAGCAGCTTCTGCTTCGGCTACTCGACCTACCTGAATATACGCACGACCTAAATTTTCGAATGCTCGATAACGTTGATCATAGCCCAAAGTTGAAGCAGCAACTTGAAGTTGATCAATCGCGTCATTATAACGCCCAATTTGATATAAATACGTACCGTAGTTGTTACGAGCCTGTGCATTTTTTGGCTCAGTCGCAATGGCATGCTTGAAATAGCGCTCAGCTTTTGCCACATTTTGCGGACTACCTTCGCGTTGTAACAGCACACCCATCATCATATTTGCAGATGCATCACGTGAGTCGATGTCTAAGGCCTGATCTAATGTACGTTTCGCCGTATCATAATCGTTTGACTTAATATATTCAGCTGCCAACTGAGTTCTAACTTGTACTGCTTTCGTCGGATCACCTTTCGTATTCACGGTTTGGCAACCCACTAAGTACCACACAGACACACCCAATGTCAGTGCAAGGTAAAGTTTAGAAACGGGTTTTTTCAATTGGCATCCCCTTATATTATCCTTGTGAACGTAGAATTTCGTTTTTCTCTGCTACTTTCTTTTTCCACTGCTCTGCACGACGAGTTCGATCCGCTACTTGGCCCACCAACTGTCCGCAGGCAGCATCAATATCATCGCCACGCGTTTGACGAATCGTACACACAAATCCTGCATCAGACAAAGTTTTTTGGAAAGAAATAATGCGGTTGCGACTTGAACGACCATAAGGCGCATGTGGAAATGGATTAAACGGAATCAAATTAATTTTACTTGGTAAGTTCTTCAACAATTTAATCATCTGCTGCGCATGCTCAGGATGATCATTCACCCCATCCAACATCACATATTCAATCGTGACATGCTTACGTGCACTTTCATTGCCATCTTTGGCGATATACCGCTGACATGCTGCAATCAGTTGTGCCAATGGATATTTTTTATTGATTGGAACCAACTCATTCCGCAGTTCGTCATTTGGCGCGTGTAAGGAGATTGCCAATGCAACATCAATATCTTGTGCCAATTGATCAATTTTCGGGACCACACCTGAAGTCGATAAGGTCACACGGCGTTTAGACATACCATAAGCAAAATCGTCTAGCATGATACGCATTGAGCTCAATACGGCATCATAGTTCAGTAGTGGCTCGCCCATCCCCATCATCACCACGTTGGTTACCGAACGCTCACGCTCAGCTACAGGCACATCTTCCATATAAGAATAGTTTGCAACCCACAACTGACCAATAATTTCATCTGGGTTTAAGTCGCGCTGGAAACCTTGTTTACCCGTTGAACAGAATGAACAATCCAGTGCACAGCCGACTTGAGATGAAATACATAAAGTACGGCGTAAACCACTACGATGTTCAGCAGGAATCAATACGGTTTCAACCAAAGAGCCTTCGCCCTCACCGACACGAAAAACCCATTTACGGGTACCATCTTTAGAATAATTCTTATGCACCACTTCAGGTGCTTTAATTTCACACAACTTTTCAAGTTTTTCACGTAATTTACCTGAGATATTGGTCATCTCAGCAAAATCAGTCACAAAAAATTGGTGAATCCATTTCATCACCTGTCCTGCGCGAAACTTTTTCTCTCCCATATCTTCGAAGAATTTTTCAAGCTGCGGACGTGACATGCCAAGTAAGTTCACTTTCGCAACAGAATTTTGCTGTGCAGGAGCGGATGGAGATTGTTGCTGTTCAGCCGAAACTGTAGAGACAGCGACCACTTCAGTACTCATGTGTATTACCTAAACCATGTCTAACGATGAAAGGAGAAGCTCAATAAACGAGCAGAAATATATTCAGGGAATAAAAAAACCAGATAAGTATAATAACACTTATCTGGTTTGAATACTTCGAATTAACGAGTACGCGGAGCAATCTCAGTTTGAGCGAAGAAGTAGTTCACTTCACGATCAGCAGATGCTACAGAGTCAGAACCGTGAGCAGCGTTTTCGTCGATGCTTACAGCGAAGTCAGCGCGGATAGTGCCTGGAGCTGCTTCTTTAGGATTCGTTGCGCCAAGGATTTCGCGGTGAGCAAGAACTGCGTTTTCGCCTTCAAGCACTGAAACAACAACTGGACCAGAAGTCATGAACGCAACTAGGTCAGCAAAGAAACCACGTTCTTTGTGCTCTGCGTAGAAACCTTCAGCTTCAGTTTGAGTCAAGTGTTTCATTTTAGTTGCAACGATTTGAAGACCAGCTTTTTCAAAACGAGCAAAAATGTCACCGATGTGGTTTTTAGCAACTGCGTCTGGTTTTACGATAGATAAAGTACGTTCAATAGCCATGATTGGCTCCTTAAGTCAATGTAGACATGAAAATTTTGGCGCATTATACCGAGATAATGCACAATTATCTGCTTTTACTCTGTAAAAAGTTGCTTTTTTCGATGCACGGATTATCGTGCTTCGTCAATCCATGCCATCTGAATTGCCTCAAGCAACCCTTCAGTTGACTTGTTAGGATCATCACTAAAGTCTGGTAAGGCACACACCCACGCATGTAAATCTGTAAAACGAATCCACTGCGGATCGACATCTGGATGAGCTTCATAGAGCTCAATAGCAATATCAATAGTGTCCGACCAACGTAAGCCCATAGTGGCGTCTCATCACAATATAGAAGATGCTGCACTGTAGCAAACTCTGAAATTTAAGCGTTAGTCTGTTTTGTGCAAAACTGCACTTTTTTACAACACGATATTTAAAAGTGGTGCACTACAAATTAAAGCCACTGCTACAACCGCGCCAATTGCAGCCCCGACCAAAACATCACTTGGATAATGTAGCCCCAAAATCATCCGAGATGCAGCGACCAAAACAGTAAAAGGCAACATAAGGATCAATAAAATTGGCTGTACGAAACCTAGCAATGTACTCACCATCACCGCATGTAAGGTATGACCTGAAGGGAAACTAAAATGATCAAGCGGTCGCTCACCCATTCGAATCACCTGATGCACTTGATAAGGTCGTGGACGAATCGTTTTTATTTTTAGAACCTTATAAATCAAAGTACCGCATAGTGAACCCAAAACCAAATACACAATTTGCAGACTGTAGACTAGACCTTGCAACAGCCAAGTTAAAGCCAACATGGTGTACCAAAAAACACCATCGCCCAATCGGCTGATTCGTTTGAAAAAATTGGCTACTGTCTGTGAATGGGAAAAATGATTAAGATAAACACAGCCCTTTAGATCTAAATCTAATATTCTTATTTTTGCAGTTTTAAGATTCATACCACTTCTCCTTAACAACAACGTTGAAAGTTCAGCTGGAAAATCATTGTTATGCCGACGATTTTAGCCCGTCTAAGGGATTTTATTACGCTTCATTTTAAAGGATATTTTTGACAGTTTGATGATCTTCACTAAACTCATCCATAAATACCCGCACTCATTTACAATTTTAACCACGAAGTGATGATGCTTTTAGACTCGCCACCTGATATAAAGCTTGCTCAAACTGTTTCACAGGATATTGCCAACCAACACTTTCAATATCTTGACGCGCTTGAGCACCCATGGTTTTAAGTACAGTTTGCGCTGGCAACTGTATAATCGTTTGCATAAAATGTGCCACCTGTCCAAAAGGACTCAGCCAACCTGTTTTTCCATGTTGGACATATCGCTGCGGGCTTGCATAATTATACGCCACCACAGGTAAACCACTTGCCATCGCTTCAAGTACCACATTGCCAAAAGTTTCTATTTGACTAGCAAAAACAAAAACATCCGCACTGGCATAGGCTTGAGCGAGTGACTGTCCTGTTAAGCTGCCTGTAAAAATCACATCTGAACCATTGGCCATCTCCGTTAAACGCTTACGATCTGGCCCACCCCCCACAATCACCATTTTAAATTTGCGTGATGACTGCTTCTTGATATTCAAATAACTTTGAATGAGCACATCCACCTCTTTTTCAGGAGATAAACGCCCTACATATAAAAGCACAGTGGTATTTGCATCTGCTTGCCAATACAGACGCATTTGTTCCGAGCGATGTTCTGGCTGAAAACGTATGGTATCTACCCCTCGTCCAACCTCAACCAAAGGACAGGTCACTCCAAAATCCTGAAGTTGATTTAACGTGGTTTGACTCGGCACACAAGTGAGTACCGTATGGTTATGAAACCAACGAAGATAGCTTTCAATCGGCTTTACCAGCAAAGCTAAATCAAAAAAGCGACTAAAATCATGAAAAGTTGAATGAAAGCCACTAGATACTGGAATTTGATGTGCTTGAGCGGCATACAGTGCAGTCAATCCCAAAGGGCCTTCCGTTACAATATGCACGACATCTGGACTGAAACGCTCAATCGCCTTGCTGACTTTGACATACTGAGGCATGCCAAATTGCATCTCCGTATATTTTGGAATACTTTTCGCCCAGACCAAACACTCCTGTTCGGCCTGAAACTCTGTGCATATATTTTTTTGTATTGGGCGAATCAACTGAATGCGATGCCCCTGTTTTTGCAAGCCTTTACATAATTGTAACAGTGAATTTGCGACACCATTGATTTCTGGTGACCATGTTTCAGTCACGATAGTAATTTTTAATTTAGGCTTAAGAGTTTCTTGAAGCAGGGAAAGCTCTTGCTGAAAATTTTGTTGATGTTGTTGTTTTAAATAAAACCGCTGTGGTTCGGGGAAATTGTGCTGTTTGAATAATTTTGTTGTCATTGAACCGATCATACTACACCAAACTTTTCTTATTTTAAGTAAAGCTTAACTGAACTATTTGACAGTTTGATGATTGAATGATGAAACTAATTTAACACTCCCCACGCAAAAAGATAGGCCACTTGGCCATATCTTTTATATATGAAGCATTACACTTCGTTTAAAACATTAAGTTAATATAAAGGTTATCTCGATAAACTCCAGCCGGCGTCAATGCCGTTGGTCGCTCCATCAATTGCACCAATACCACAAACTTACTTTGTGCAGTTGCAGGTTGTGAGATAGGACTATTCCAACGCGAAGCACTCGCACCCGAAATATTCATTTGCGTTCTTAGTTTATGATTTTTCTCATTCACTAAATAACTGCTACCCGTTGCATTCATTAAATTACGAGAATTAAACTTAATCGCATAATTACTATCGCATGCGACTGAAAAAGAAGTCGCAGCCTGACTTAGATAGGAAGAACTCAAATTCAGCTGGCTTGAGGTTAAGCGCTCAATTTGACACTGTTTTGCATAGGTCAAAGCTGATGCTCCTACACAAAACACGAATAAAACAACTCTCAGTTTCATGGCACTACTACTCCATCTATTTACAATGAAGATCCATTGCTGGTTGATTCTCTTCATTTACTGTATCTGTAATATTGAGTTCTGCTGAACAACTGCGCGCATCTTTGGTTTTAATCTGTATATTATATGTACCAGGAATCAAACCATAAAGCATGACACTACCATCAGTAGAAATCGGATAAACTTCCCCTTCACCATTATTATTAATATAAAGTTCAGAGCCTGGTGCAAAAGTATTATTATTACTGTCTAATGGTCTTATATTGACTTGTTTTGCATGAAAAACAGGAAAATCTATAATATAACCACGTTGGTTCAATGCTGTTAATTGTTTATTTGAATATTGTATTTTATCTTCCACAGGTAATTGATTTTGATCAAATGCAATATCATATTTTACATATGGAATAATATCATGAATAAACGCATAGCCTTTTTTATTGGTTTTATCAACATAAGTCAGTGACCTCAAAATATCAATATCCTGATAATCACCCACTTTAACCAATGTAAATGCATTGTCGACCATTTTAGTGAAACTGAGTTTATTACCTAACCAGACTACTGCACCTCGGTAGTTTAGCTGTGTTTCGCGATCATCACGACCTTGAATATGATAGAAGTCCAAATCACCCACGTCAGTTTTTACTACACCATTTGCATTAAACATCGTTTCATCATTACGACGATTGACCCCAACTGAATAATCGAAACCAACCTGATTAGAGTCATATTTAACCAATTGAAGGTTGGTATTCTGATCTGCTGACTGACTAAAATAAACCGACTTATCATCAAAACTATAACTAAGTGACAAAATCCCCCCAGAATCCTTACGATCACCAAAAGCATTGAAATAACTTAAACCAAAGGAGACTCTACGTCCGAAATTTCGATTAAAGCCAATATTAATGACTTTCTGATCACTATTCGGAAAATCGGGGTCATCATAATATTTTTGTTCGGCATAATTAATATTAACATTCTGTAAATACGGCACATTACTCATACCAAAGTAAGCAAGATTTTCAAATTTTGGGTAATTAGAAGAAATCCCTAATTCGTCTCCAAGAAATTTAAAATTCCTCTCTGTATATTTAGAACTTGCTCCCATTGAGAAACGGCCAAAGTCTTTACTTGCAGATAATCCATAAGAATAATTAAACTGGTTATCATCATCATGAGATGCAAGGACTACACTATCCAAAACGAAAATATTGCTAACAGCCTGTGTCCACATAAAGCCTACATTTTGTATATCTTTACTGTATGACAAGTTTGTTCCAAGCGTTGTAGAGTTTGTCAGTCCTTTTCGATAATAAGTATTTACAAAGAAATCACGATAATCACTACTGTCCATATTATAGTTATAACGTAATTTACCAACAGCAATACTATATTCATTCAAGCCTGAGCGTAGCAGCCGATTGGTTACCATGATCGGAAAACTCTGCACACTTCGATTTCCGAGTACATCTTCAACGACAATTTGAGCATTACCTGCTTGTTGAATTTGCGCACCCATTAATAAATTATAATCACCAGGACTGACTTTCTGGCTGTATATATTTACTCCATTGATATACAAATCAACTGTGGAAGGAACCCGCGCACTGCCTTGTAAACTTGGCATATTCCAATAAATAAAGTTTGGTCTCTCGGTATAATTTGTTCCCCAATTCAATCCCGCAAAGCGTAGAGAATTAATCAAGGGATTATAGGTTGTAGTGGTATCACCGATGGTTAACCGAGTCATATTTTTGGGAAATTCAAAATCAACACTACTACTGAGTCGCACCACCCGTTCATCTGTAGGGGTGTTCTGGTATAGCATGGAGTTTTTCATGATCCAGTAATCTTTAAAAACCCCTAACTCCATCAAGCCACTATAAGAGTCATTATTATTGCTATTGGCATATACGAAATCATAATTAATAAAGCCACCAAAACTGGCCTTTTCAGGAATGATGTTATTGTTTAATGCATTAAAGTCCGTTTCAAAAAGTTCTGTTGGAATCGTGAGCTTAATGGATTGCGATGAATCATCAAAAGTTGACTGAACACCACTTGATGACACCAAGCAGAATTCTGGTCGCGAAGCTAAGGTTTTTAATTGCGCAGTTGAAATTTGACGTTCTGCCAGTACCTGACATTCAAGATAATATTGATCGCCCTGCTTTAATAAGGCGACATCTGTATGATGATCTAGATCATTAATCCAAAGGTTCGCAATATTTTCTTCCAGCACACCCTCACTGGCATTTACATTGAGTGCTAAAAAAAAATGAATAACGATCAGTATTTTTATTTTCGTATTCATTACACCCCCCACCTTGGACTAATCCGAGAATTTGAGTTCCACCATTTTATCGTTCTTATCTGTAAACAATTGAACGTAATAATTTTTAGGGTTTGTTATTCGTGTATTGTTTAGATCATAAGACATACTTTTATTTGCAAGCAAATAATTCATGGTTTCCGTTTTAAAAACTTCTTTTTTATTTGCATCTACAATTTTCAAATTTGCGATTTGAATATGCGATTTTGCATTATTTTTAACAATCAACTTATTATTTTCAACGTTGAAATTTAGTTTAACATCTTCCTGCTTACCAACAAAGAGGGGTAAATTAAAGCTGACCAGAAAATTTACTGAAGATTCTTTTACAGCCTGTGGAATTTCATCAACAATCACACGCCATGTCCCTTCTTGTTGCCCTTCTAAAACCGACTCTACCGGACGATTAAAACCGACGCGAATGGTTTGCTTGCCATTGGCTTGTAAAATAAAATTCTTAGGGTTAATAATTAAACTATTGTCAGGTTCGAGCACATTTTCGCCATTGTCTTTTTGAGTCCACTTAAATGCTTTAACTTCAAAAATTCGCTTTTCTGTCTCATCTTTAGATTCTAGGGTTAATGTTGTTGTTCTTTGCTTTGCGGGATTTTGAATATACATTTGGACTGGGTCAACTGAAACACCAGCATGTGTTCCCGACATATACAGCATCGAAGACACCAGAATTGCTATTATTCTTTTCATGTTACACCCCTTATTATAATTTTAAAAAACCTAACCTGATACTGTGATCAAGTTAGGCTTAGTTTGACCAGATTAGTAGTAAACTTTAATTTTATAAGTATCGTTGTATGTACCCGCACGTTGGAAGGCACTTACTGCTGCATTTGTAACAGATACAGAGTATACATCATCAGCTAGACCATTGTGATTTGAGTTACCAAATGGAATCACACCACCGCCTGTTTTATTTGTAACAATTGTTGTTGGTACACGAACACTACCATCATCTTCATGTTTCACATAAGTGCTGGCACTTGTACCAGTGTTTGCTGTTTGAATGTTAAGCGTATAGTGGGTATTACTACGCACAGTGTAGGTTGAACTCTGAGTTCCGCCATTTTTATTCAACGTAATGGCACTACCACCGAGCACTTCACATTTTTTAGGAATTTCCAATTTAATTGGAATATCTTTTTCACAACCAAGTGAAGTACAGTTACCCCAATTATATCCGCCACCACCACGTGCTGCTTCGCCACCTTCATCATCAGCAAAAACTGCTGTTGAGCCAAGACCTAATGCAACTGCCATTAAAGATGTTTGAACTAACTTATTCATAGCCATTCTCCGGGACGTTTATTTTTAAAACCTGATTAATTGTTATGGTTACCCTTAATCAAAACTGGGCCTTTCTTGGCTACCAAGCTTTTTGTTAAGCGTGTTTTAATTGTAGTTATTCTGAACAAAAAACCACCTATACGCCCCTTTTCACTCAAAAAGACAACAAGTACGCATTTTTAAAAAAAGTAAATTTAAATAACTATTTTTATTTATGTTTTTATATATCCTATATTTTTTAAGTCCCAAAAAATAGTTACACAACTTTCAGGGATGCACTTTTTTTGTGCGTTTTAATATTTAAAATAGTTCCCTGTTTTATATTGAAAATTTATGACATTTTAGTTTTACATTTCATTACATCTTCGATTGAATAATTTCTTATTTTGCTGAAAATTTCATTTTTCATTCTTTTTTTAGTTGAATTTTCAACTATTTTATACATTTATACCGATTACTTCATGAAAACCGAAAGTTTATTCACATCCTATTTACCCAGTTCTAGGGATTGAATAAGATGACCAAAACCTCACTTTCAAACTTAAAAATTACATGAATGTGCGTTTTAGAAAACTTAAACCGACACTTCAAACCTAAATGTAATCTCAAGTACTCTTTTCTAGGATTTTCTTTATGAAAAAATAAAATCCACAAAAACATTATTAATCCAATAATTTTATATAGCTTTTAGTGGCATCAATACAATTTAGTTTTTAGATTGGCATTATTGGAAGCTGCGTATACATCACACTATAAATAAATCAAAATTCTTTTGATTTATTTATACCAGTATTATTAGATTGGTAGCACTTTAGCTAAAAAATTTAAGGCACTTATTCTCTCCCTCATAATACTATCTGAAACTAGATACAACATTTACGATATATCATTTGATTTCTTGTTTCATGAGCAACCAACGCTCTACATCTACGCCAACACGATAGAGAGAAATACTTTTTCGTTGACATGTAGCCTTTAGTCTTTCAATTGGATCTGACAATTCTACATCCTGTTGTGCTTTATTTTTCTGCTTCCTCATCTGGTCTCTATAACAATTCTCACCAATATAAATTTCCATAAAAGCTTCTTCTGGTATGTCGCGCAAATAGATTGGCCTTGTTTCTAATTGCAATCTCTTCCAAACCAGACCATCTATTATTTCTTCTTTTTTACTCGAATAGTGATATGCAAAATTTGCACTGCTGATATTTTTAACAATACGCACTTCTTCCTCATAAGCCCAACATACAGACTTATATAGAAAAGCATGTTTTAAAAAACGTTCATGCTTTTTCCAACTCATAACTGAAGAATCCCCTATCGCCATTAAATCCTCATCATTGATATTATTTGTAGCTTTGGGTGCCGTATTTACATATATAATTTCTCCCCGATGTGCTGGAATAATGTATTGCTCATCATTTTCAAAACCTGCTTTGACCGTATCTATTCCAATCACCATTCCTTTATAACAATCTCCATAATGAGACCACATTAGAGGATTTAGTGGTGCACGAGTAAGCGAAAGAACGGCATATTTTCTTGATAGGCGATTTCGGCATGCCCCAAAGCGAACAGCTTGAGAAATACTGCCCTCCGTCAGACCTAATGCAGTAGCCTCAAATGGATCATTAAAATCCTCTAAATGCGAAAAACCTAAAGCACACGTTTCCAGAATCTTTAAGCCAGCTTCAAAACTCACATATTTATACAAAATCATTGTGCTTATCCAAACAAAAATCTGCCAAAGCCAATTTTTTATAGCATATAAATCAGCTAGACTAAAAACTTAGTCATCTCTTTATCTACGAGTTTGTTCCTTGAATCCAAGGTACAAAAAAAGATAAAAGCACTGCTTTTATCTTGTTGAGGTACCTAAGCTTAAACATAAAAAAACCCACTCAAATAGAGTGGGTCTTCGCATTCAAATCAATTGATTCAAGAAATTAGTTCTTTTCTTTATCTACGATTTTGTTTGCTTGAATCCAAGGCATCATCGCACGTAACTTACCACCAGTTACTTCAATACCATGTGCTGCATTTTGACGACGACGAGCAGTCATAGATGGGTAGTTCAACGCACCTTCTTGAATGAACATCTTCGCATATTCACCAGATTGGATACGTTTAAGTGCATTACGCATCGCTTCACGAGACTGTTCGTTGATCACTTCAACACCAGTTACGTATTCGCCATATTCAGCATTGTTCGATACTGAATAGTTCATGTCTGCAATACCACCTTCGAACATCAAGTCAACAATCAACTTAAGTTCGTGTAAGCATTCGAAGTAAGCCATTTCAGGTGCATAACCTGCTTCAACTAAAGTTTCGAAGCCCATTTTAACAAGCTCTACTGCACCACCACAAAGAACTGCTTGCTCACCAAATAGGTCAGTTTCAGTTTCTTCACGGAATGAAGTTTCGATGATACCTGTACGACCACCACCTACGCCTGAAGCATAAGAAAGTGCTACGTTGCGTGCATTACCAGATGCATCTTGGTGAATCGCGATTAAGTCAGGAACACCTGAACCACGTTGGTATTCAGAACGTACTGTATGACCTGGTGCTTTTGGCGCAACCATGATCACGTCTAAATCAGCACGTGGAACAACTTGGTTATAAAGAACAGAGAAACCATGAGCAAATGCTAATGTTGCACCTTCTTTGATATTTGGCTCGATCACGTCACGATAAAGTTGTGATTGGAACTCATCTGGAGTCAAGATCATCACTACATCAGCTTGCGCTACAGCAGCAGGAACTTCAGCAACTTTAAGACCTGAATTTTCAGCTTTTTTCCAAGAAGTAGAACCAGCGCGTAAACCTACAGTTACGTCTACACCAGAATCTTTAAGGTTAAGCGCATGCGCGTGACCTTGCGAACCGTAACCAATGATCGCTACTTTCTTAGATTGGATGATAGATAAGTCGCAGTCTTTATCGTAAAAAATTTGCATTGCTGTCTCCGCTAAAATGCTTTGTATTCTGTAATTTCACCAAGAGTTTATTTTTTGATGAAATCCTCCTTTTGATCAAAAGGAGGTTGAATCGTGTTAATTAATTAAATGGTTAAAACTTTTTCGCCACGCGCGATGCCTGAAACACCAGAACGTACAACTTCAAGAATGGTATTCTCTGCTAATGCATCAATAAAACCATCAATTTTTTCAGTCGTACCCGCGATTTGAATGGTATAAGTCGTTGGGGTAACATCCACGATTTGCGCACGGAAAATGTCCGCAGTTCGTTTAATTTCAGCACGTGCCGAGCCAAGTGATTTGACCTTAATCAGCATCAATTCACGCTCAATATGCGCACCTTCAGACAGATCAACCACTTTTACAACTTCAACCAATTTGTTGAGTTGCTTCGTGATTTGTTCAATTTTATGGTCATCACCATAAGTCGTTAGAGTCAAACGAGATAAAGTCGGATCTTCGGTTGGCGCAACGTTTAAGGTCTCAATGTTATAACCACGTTGAGAAAATAAACCCACCAAACGAGAAAGCGCACCAGCTTCGTTTTCTACAAGTACAGAGATAATGTGTCTCATGACGTGCGCTCCCCTTTACCTAACCACATATCTTGCATTGACTGACCTGCGATAAGCATTGGATAAACATGCTCGGTACGGTCAACCATAACGTTGATGAATACACATTTATCGTTGATTGCCATTGCTTCTGCAAGCTTAGACTCAAGCTCATCGGCATGGTTAATCTGAATACCTACATGACCATACGCTTCCATCAATTTAGGGAAGTCAGGCAATGAATCTACATAAGAACTCGAATGACGTCCTTCATAGTTCATATCTTGCCACTGCTTTACCATCCCTAAAGCTTGGTTATTCAAGCAGAGGATTTTTACGTTAAGGTCATATTGCTTACACGTCGAAAGCTCTTGGATACACATCTGGATGGATGCTTCACCTGTGATACATACTACTTGTTGGTCTGGGAAAGCTAATTTCGCAGCCATCGCGTAAGGTAAGCCCACACCCATGGTGCCAAGACCACCTGAATTAATCCATTGACGTGGACGCTTATACTTGTAGTAGTTTGCACCAAACATTTGGTGCTGACCTACGTCAGAAGTAATGATTGCTTCACCATTGGTGATTTTATCCAACGCTTCGACCACTTGCTGTGGCTTCATTGAACCATCAGTCGGTTTGTCATATTTCAAACCATGAACTTTACGCCATTCATTGATTTGTGCCCACCACGCGGCAATGTCTTCAGGATTTGGTTTAGACACATTCATCTGCTTGAGCTGTGTCAACATTTCTTGAAGAACAGGTTCTACCGCACCCACGATTGGGATATGCGCCATGATGGTTTTTGAAATCGTCGCAGGGTCGATATCAATATGAATCACTTTTGCATTTGGACAGAATTTTGCAGGATTGTTGGTTACACGGTCATCGAAACGCGCGCCAATACACAAAATCACATCGGCATTGTGCATGGTCATATTGGCTTCATACGTACCATGCATACCCAACATACCAATGAACTGTGGATCATTGCCTGAAAAGGCACCCAGACCCATCAAAGTATTGGTCACTGGGTAGCCTAGAATATGCGCCAACTCAGTCAACTGTTCTGATGCATTACCTTGTACAACACCACCACCTGTATAAATTACAGGGCGTTTTGCGTGAATTAGCTCTTCAATGGCTTTACGAATTTGACCTGAGTGACCACGATGCGGTGGTTGATACGAACGCATCTTCACTTTTTCTGGGTATTCGTAAGCAAACTTTTCAGCAGGATTAGTTGCATCTTTAGGAATATCAACCACCACAGGACCTGGACGACCTGAAGATGCGATATAAAAAGCCTTCTTAATAATCGAAGGAATTTCGCTGGCATGGCGCACTTGGAAACTATGTTTTACGATCGGGCGAGAAATACCGACCATATCTGTTTCTTGGAATGCATCTTCACCAATTAAATGTGACGCAACCTGACCTGACAAAATCACCATTGGGATTGAGTCCATATAAGCCGTTGCAATTGGAGTCACAGTATTGGTTGCACCCGGACCTGAAGTCACGAGCACCACACCCGTCTTACCTGTTACGCGCGAGTAAGCATCGGCCATATGACCAGCAGCTTGTTCATGGCGCACGAGGTAATGATTGATTTTGTCTTGTTGAAAGAACGCGTCGTAGATATGTAAAACTGCGCCGCCTGGGTATCCAAATACATGTTCAACGCCTTCGTCCGCCAATGCGCGAACGAGCATTTCACCACCAGATAAAAGTTCCAACGTGATTCACCCTAATCTTTATCACTGCAATGGTGGGAGGCACCAGCAGTGTTTCATTCATTGATTGTCTGCACTGTTATAGCACACATATTTCTTAGTTTTCATAGCAATAGGAAAAAATTCTGATCTGTATGCTGTTTGAGCACTATGAGATCTAAAATGTGTTGGGATAAACACATTTTTTTACTTTGTTCACGGTCTCGGCTAGAAAGCGTGTCCATTGCATGAAATGACACTTTATCGAAGGGTGATCGAGTAAAGGCATATAAAACTAAAGACAGCATTTTTAGGAGTTTCGTGACTAATGTCAAGTTTAAAAATTAGCTTTTTTTTGTTTATTTACAGACCGTTTATTTTTTATGCACCTTGATCAAAGAAACGAGGAAAGTTTTTCTTTATTTTTTAAAGTTCAAACCCATGATTTTCTATTGCTCTGAATTTATTAATAAAAAAAGATCATGAAACCCATAAATAAGTTTAATAATACCTTTCCTTTGCTTTAAAACTATTTCGGCACTTTGCATATTAAGTTTTTAGGCTTAAACCCATTTTTATATACAGATTTTTATAAGTTTATTCTTCTTTCTAACTGTGCCAGAAGACATATATTGTGATGTCAATTGAGTATTACACCTAAAAAACACAAAAAAACTTAGATGAAAAGACAGGCCAAACAATTTTTATTGTTCAAAAATAAGCATAAAATAGCCATAACGATAAACCCAATCAAATCGAATGATTAGGGATATAAAAAGGACAATCGCAGATGAGTTTTCCGTTTACAAAAATGCTTCTAGGTTTGGCTTGCATGGGGCTAACCCTGGTGACTACACAAAGCTTTGCCAAAACCTATTATAAGTGGGTGGACAGCCAAGGCTCGACACATTACACCACCACGCCACCACCCAAAACAGCAAAGAAGCAAGGTAAAATAGATACTTATGGTTGGAAGAACTCGCCTCAACAGACGACAACAGAAGCACCGTCCCCAAGCAATGTCCCGAGTCCTACACCAGCAATACCAGATGTTGTACCCACTGTAACCCCCGCAGCACCCGTGGAATTGGAAAACCAACAACGCGACGCCAATAAAGCATTACAAAAAGGGCAACGGGCTCAACCTGCGATTTAAACAACTCATACAGTTTCAGCTATATTTTCAACTTCTTTAATTTCCTGCACAAATCATGGTGCAAAATTCACTTTTAGGTGCATTTTGCGCTATGCTGTGCAACAAACTTTTTTTAATCATTGTTCTTAACATACGTATATGACTACTCACATTGACCCCGAATATCAAGCGAGCGCGATTGAACCTACCGTCCAACAAGACTGGGAAGCTCGTAAAGCCTTTAAAGTTGCAGACACTGTAGAAGGTCCACGTCGTTATATCCTCTCGATGTTCCCTTACCCAAGTGGCAAACTGCATATGGGTCATGTGCGTAACTATACCATTGGCGATGTGATTAGCCGTTTCCACCGTCTCAAAGGGGAAACTGTCCTGCAACCTATGGGTTGGGATGCATTTGGTCTACCTGCTGAAAACGCTGCGATTGCCCATCAAGTTGCACCAGCAAAATGGACTTTTGAAAACATCGCATATATGCGTGATCAGTTAAAAAAATTGGGGCTTTCTGTCGATTGGGATCGTGAGTTTGCGACCTGTACCCCTGAATATTACCGCTGGGAACAGTGGTTGTTCGTACAACTGTACAAAAAAGGCTTGATCTATCGTAAGCTTTCAACAGTAAACTGGGACCCTGTAGACCAGACAGTTTTAGCCAATGAACAAGTTGAAAATGGTCGTGGTTGGCGTTCAGGTGCATTGGTTGAAAAACGTGATATTCCGATGTACTACTTCCGCATCACTGACTATGCACAAGAATTATTAGACGATTTAGATACCTTAAAAGATGGTTGGCCACAACAAGTCTTGACCATGCAACGCAACTGGATCGGCCGTTCGACAGGGATGGAAATTACTTTCCCTTCTGCGAACACTGAAGTCTATGCAGATGGTTTAACCGTTTATACCACGCGTGCTGATACCTTAATGGGTGTGACTTATGTTGCTGTTGCAGCAGAACACCCTATGGCACTGAAAGCGGCTGCCGTCCAATCAGAAGCGGGCAATCCTGAACTTGCTGCATTTATTGAAGAATGCCGTATGGGTTCAGTCGCAGAAGCTGATTTAGCCACTGCTGAAAAGAAAGGGATGGCAACAGGTCTGTCTGTGAAGCATCCTGTGACAGGTGAAGACTTACCTGTTTGGATTGCCAATTATGTATTGATGTCATACGGCTCAGGTGCTGTGATGGCAGTGCCTGCACATGACGAACGCGACTTTGAATTTGCCAATAAATTTAACTTGCCAATCAAGCAAGTGATTGATGCCAAAGGCGCTGATGATGCTGAATACTCAGCAACTGAATGGCAAGAATGGTACGGTTCTAAAGATGGCAAATTGGTGAATTCTGGCGAGTTTGATGGTTTGGAATTCCAAGCTGCGTTTGATGCTTTCCTTGCAAAATTAGAACCACAAACTTTAGCAAATGCTAAGGTTCAATTCCGTTTACGTGACTGGGGTGTTTCTCGTCAACGTTACTGGGGCTGTCCAATTCCAATGATCAACTGTAACAGCTGTGGTCAAGTCACAGTTCCAGAAGATCAATTGCCAGTGGTATTACCAACTGACGTCGTACCAGATGGTTCAGGTAATCCATTGAACAAGATGCCTGAATTCTATGAAACCAAATGCCCAAGTTGTGGTGGCGATGCGCGTCGTGAAACCGATACTTTGGATACGTTTGTAGAATCATCTTGGTACTATGCACGTTATGCATCTCCAGACTTTACTGGCGGTATGGTTGATCCTGCTGCGGGTCAAACATGGCTTCCTGTAAACCAATATATCGGTGGTGTTGAACACGCGATTCTGCACTTACTTTATGCACGCTTCTTCCACAAATTGATGCGTGATGAAGGCGTAGTACAAGGCAATGAACCATTTACCAACTTGCTCACCCAAGGTATGGTCTTGGCAGATACTTACTACCGTGAAGCGGAATCAGGCAAGAAAACATGGTTTAACCCTGCGGATATCGACCTTGAGCGTGATGAAAAAGGTCGTATTCTGTCTGCGAAATACCAAGGTGACGGTCAAGAAGTCATTGTTGGTGGCCAAGAGAAAATGTCGAAATCGAAAAATAACGGTATCGACCCACAAGCCATTATTGATCAGTACGGTGCAGATACAGCACGTGTCTTCATGATGTTCGCCGCTCCACCAGATCAATCATTAGAATGGTCAGATGCAGGTGTGGAAGGTGCAAACCGTTTCTTGAAACGTGTCTGGCGTTTGGTTGCAAACTTCCTTGAGAAAGACAATACAGCATCTAGCATTGATACAACGCAATTATCTACCGAAGCCCAAGATTTACGTCGTAAAACGCATGAAACCATCCAAAAAGTGGGTGATGACATTGAACGCCGCCATGCCTTTAACACAGCCATTGCAGCAATGATGGAACTGTTAAATGCCAACAACAAGTTTGAAGCGAAAACTGATAACGATGTTGCTGTTGCACGTGAATCAATCACGACTCTATTAACCTTACTTGCGCCATTTGCACCGCACTTGAGTCAAACGCTATTAGCTGAATTCGGGTTGGATTTAACCACTGTATTATTCCCGACTGCAGATGAATCTGCACTGGTACGAAATACACAAACGATCGTGGTTCAGGTCAACGGTAAACTTCGTGGTAAATTAGAAGTGTCTGTCGATGTATCGAAAGATGATTTGCTTGCTTTAGCTAAAGCCTTGCCAGAAGTTCAACAATTCTTGACGGGTCCAACCAAGAAAGAAATTGTGGTACCCAATAAATTAGTAAATTTGGTGGTTTAAAGCCTTTGAGCCTCCCTTTTATAAAGGGAGGTTTGGTGGGATTTTATTAGAAAATCTCCCTTGCGAAGCATTGCTTCTCACCTCTTTCAAAAAGAGGCGGAAATGAAAAGGAATAAACAATTCCCAAACAAAGCCCGTTGCCAGTCAACGGGCTTTGCACATACAATCACGACATATTATTTTTCTTTTATCAAAAAGAGCAAAACAGAGGACAACACATGCATTTAGGCAAACGTTTGGCAGCCATTGTTTTAACTTGTGGCCTAGGTGCAAGCTTAGTCGGTTGTGGCTTTCATTTAAAAGGAACCAACCCGAGTACAACACCGATTGCTTATTCAAAAATAAATCTAGTTCTGCCAAAAGACACTGATGAGTTACATGAAAAATTAGCCATCTACCTTGGTGCATCTGGGGTTCAGTTGAGCAATGGTTCAGATGCCTATGTACTCCATGTTTTAGACTATAAACCACAGCGTTTAGAACTCAATGGTAAACTGATTGAAGTCATTTTACGACTAAACGTCACCTTCCGTATTGAAGATGCGCAAGGTCGCCCGATTACGGAGCCACGAACAGTTGTCGCGACACGTACATACCAATATAACGTTGAAACCGTCAACACCGATGATCAAGAAAAGACTTACTTGAACCAAGTCATCGTCGATGATATTGCTCAACAAATTGTTCGTCAGATTTCTTTGAATCGTTTACCCCCTGCCCAACAATAAGGTTATTGAATGAAACTTGACTATCTGCAAGCCTTAAAACGTGTCGATGAAGCCCGTGGTGCGTGGGTGATGCAAGGTCAAGAGCCATTACTTGAACAAAACTTACTAGATGCATTTCGGATCAGCTGGCAAAAACAAGAGATCGAACGGCAACGTCATGACATTAATAATGTTAATGATTGGAAAAATGTCTTTAATGCACTCAACAGCTTATCCTTATTTTCCAGCCAGTTAGCCATTGAAGTTCATGGCAATATTAAGCCTGATGCCAACGGCCTTAAGCTGCTAAAAAGTTATATCCAAAACAATGAACAGAATTTGCTTTTGGTCGTGATGCCCAAGCAAGACAGTGCCAGCCTAAAAACTGGCTTTTTTCAAACTGTTGAAGCCAATGGTGTGCATGTGGCCCTGACCGCGAATTATCCGCGGGATCGTCAGCAGATTTTAGGCATTGAAGCAGATAAACTGGGGATAAAACTCAGTCAGGATGCATGGCAATGGTTAGAACAGCATCATGAACATAACCTACTTGCAGCAAAAAACAGCTTGATGCGTGTCAGCGATACTTTTTCCGAAGTTGAACTGATTCAAATTGATCACTTACAAGCTTGTTTGCAAGACCAGTCCCGTTATAGCACCTTCGATTTAAGCGATGCCCTACTCGAAGGGAATTTAGCGCAATCCATTAAAATTTATCAATATCTGATTGCTTCAGGCGAACCTCTCAGTCTGATTTTGTGGAGTATCAGCAAAGAAATGCGTTTATTGATGCAACTATTTGAACAACCACAAAATGCGCTACAACTCGGCATTTGGAAAAATAAAGTTAGCGTCTATCAACACGCTTTACGTCGACTAAATCCGCACTGTTTTTTGACATGGCCCCATTTATTACTACGGATTGATGCTTCAATTAAGGGTTTACAACATGAAAATGCAGAACATGTCGTGATGCAAGCGATTGCCTCACTCTGTGGAAAATCACTTTTTCCAGCTTAAATTCACGGTATTTTCATTTTTAAAATAATAATCATTTCTATTTGTTCAAAAAATTCACGATTTATCCGTATTTCGCTTCTATAATGTTCCTAATTTTGTTTACTCCCTGATTCCAATGCAAAAAATAAAAGCTTTTAAAATGATCATAGCAGTACTCTGTATTGCTGTAGTTGCTTATGTCGCATGGACATACTTCAAGCCAAAACAAGAACAACCTCAATATATTACCGAAAGTGTTAGTCGTGGCGACCTTGAAAACACGGTATTAGCTACAGGTACTTTAGATGCGACCAAACTGGTAAGTGTCGGTGCACAGGTATCAGGCCAAGTACAAAAAATGTATGTGCAATTAGGGGACGAAGTCAAACAAGGACAATTAATCGCTCAAATTGATTCAACGACCCAAGAAAATAGCTTTAAAACAGCAGAAGCAAATATTAAGAATCTAGAAGCGCAGCGCCTACAACAAGAAGCCAACTTAAATGAAATGCAGTTGGCCTATAAACGTCAACAACAAATGTATGCCCAAGATG
This sequence comes from Acinetobacter sp. WCHAc060042, assembly GCF_003231195.1. Lineage (NCBI taxonomy): Bacteria > Pseudomonadati > Pseudomonadota > Gammaproteobacteria > Moraxellales > Moraxellaceae > Acinetobacter > Acinetobacter sp. WCHAc060042. Next base: position 7,055 of record NZ_QKVN01000013.1, on the reverse strand, counting down.
CAACATCTAAAGCAGAATTAGAATCTGCCGAAGCAAGCTATAAAACAGCCCAAGCCCAAATAAAAGCGATTGATGCACAAATCGAATCTGCAAAAGTGACCAAATCAACAGCTCAAACCAATATTGGTTATACCCGTATTGTGGCACCAACTGACGGTACCGTTGTTGCGATTGTGACTGAAGAAGGTCAAACGGTGAATGCTAATCAAAGTACACCAACCATTGTCAAAATTGCAAAGCTACAAAATATGACCATTAAGGCACAGGTCAGTGAAGCAGACATTATGAAAGTGCAAAAAGGACAAGCTGTGTACTTTACAACTTTAGGGGATGACAGCAAACGTTATGCAAGTTTGCGTCAGGTTGAGCCTGCACCAGACTCAATTACAGATGATGACACCAGTACCAGTACATCTACAAGTACAGCTATTTATTATAATGCGCTATTTGATGTGCCAAATCACGATGGCAAACTTCGTATTGATATGACAGCACAAGTATATATCGTACTTGACTCTGCAAAAAATGCCTTGCTTGTCCCTTCTTCTGCGCTTTCTACCCGCACTACAAATGCAAATCGTAGTAGTAACTCTAATACAGAGGCTGCATCTTCTGCACAAAATAAATCTGATGCAGATCATCCACAAGCTCCTCGCTTAGAGCGTCTCAAATTAAATGCTGCACAGCAACAATTGGTCAAAGACGGCAAAGCAACGGTGAGTGTCGTTCGTGTTTTACAGGCAGATGGTTCTGCTCAACCTAAACAAGTCTTGGTTGGTATTAATAACCGTGTCAATGCACAAGTTATTGCAGGCTTAAAAGAAGGTGATCAAGTGGTCATTGCTGACAGCTCTGATACTGCTGCTGCAACCGCAAACAGCAGCAACCGTCGTCGTAACGGCCCACCGATGGGAATGTAAGCATGACAAAAAGAGCCTTGCTTGAAGTCAGCAATTTGGTGCGAGAGTTTCCAGCTGGCGAAAGTACTGTACAAATTCTCAAAGGGATTGATCTGACCATTTATGAGGGTGAACTGGTTGCCATTGTCGGGCAATCGGGTTCAGGTAAATCGACCCTCATGAATATCTTAGGTTGTCTTGATCGACCAACTTCAGGTAGTTATCAGGTCAATGGACGAGAAACTGGCAAACTTGAACCAGACCAACTGGCTGAGTTGCGTCGTGAGTATTTTGGTTTCATTTTCCAGCGTTATCATCTCTTGGGTGATCTCTCAGCCGAGGGAAATGTCGAAGTTCCTGCCGTTTATGCTGGAGTGAGCCCTTATCAAAGAAAGCAGAGAGCCACTGCGCTACTGACGGAACTAGGTTTAGGTAACAAAACTCAAAACCGTCCAAGTCAACTTTCTGGGGGTCAACAACAACGTGTCTCAATTGCACGTGCGCTAATGAATGGTGGAGATGTTATTCTCGCTGATGAACCAACAGGCGCATTAGACTCGCATAGCGGTATCGAAGTAATGCGAATTTTACGCGAACTGAATGCCGCAGGCCATACCATTATTTTGGTCACTCATGACATGCAAGTGGCAAAAAATGCCTCGCGTATTATTGAAATCAGTGATGGTCTAATCATTGCCGACCGAGTTAATCAACCCGAATACGACACAGAACTACATACAGATCCAGATGCAGAAACTGCGATTTCTGCCCAGCAAGAAAAAAATAAAAGCGTCTCAGCATGGCGCTCCTTGCTCGACCGTCTAGGTGAAGCTTTCCGCATGGCACTGTTGTCCATGAATGCTCACCGCATGCGAACTTTTTTGACCATGCTCGGTATTATTATCGGGATTGCGTCTGTCGTAACTGTAGTGGCATTAGGAAATGGCTCGCAGAAGCAGATTTTGAATAATATTAGTAGCCTAGGAACCAATACCATTACCGTATTTCAGGGACGTGGCTTCGGTGACAACTCTAAAACGGCTAATTTCAAAACGCTTGTTCCAGGCGATGCCGACGCTTTAGCAACTCAACCCTATGTGAGTGCTGTCAGCCCCATGGTGAGTTCATCCAAAACGATTCGTTATCAAGAAAATGAAGCCAGTGCCACGATCAATGGAATTGGTGCCGACTACTTTACAGTCAAAGGTCTCACCTTTAAAAGTGGACAAACCTTTGATCAGCGTAGTGTACGTGATCGTACCCAAGACGTAATCATTGATACCAACACCCAAAAACAATTCTTTAGTGACGGATCTGATCCTGTCGGTCAAGTGGTCTTACTTGGCAGCGTGCCTGCGCGCATTATTGGAATCGTGGAACCACAAAACAGTGCTATGGGCTCTGATGATACATTAAATGTCTATATGCCTTACACGACAGTAATGAGCCGTATGCTCGGTCAGAGCAATGTGCGCAATATTATTGTGCAAATCAATGATAAATATTCAACCAGTGCTGCTGAAAATGCGATTGTAAACTTACTCACCCTACGTCATGGTCAACAAGACGTATTTACCATGAACAGTGACAGTATTCGCCAAACCATTGAAAAAACCACCAGTACCATGACCCTATTGGTTTCTGCTATTGCGGTGATTTCATTGGTAGTTGGTGGTATTGGCGTGATGAATATTATGCTGGTATCGGTCACAGAACGGACACAAGAAATTGGCGTTCGGATGGCCGTAGGTGCACGTCAGAGTGATATTTTACAGCAGTTCTTGATTGAAGCCATTCTAGTCTGCCTAATTGGTGGCGTTTTGGGTGTATTACTCTCCCTTGGACTAGGGCAAATCATTGAGAAGTTTGCAGGGGATAATTTTGCTGTTGCTTATTCCACCACGTCCATTATTGCCGCATTTGTCTGTTCAACTTTAATTGGTGTGGTGTTTGGTTTCTTACCTGCAAAAAATGCAGCCAAACTTGATCCTGTTGCAGCACTCGCTCGAGAATAAGGAAAAAATATGCCTTTTTTATTTACACGCCTTTGTACTGCAATGCTGCTTGGGAGCACATTGGTTGGTTGTGCAGCCGTGGTTAAAACCCCTTATCAAACGCCAGTCGTAGAAACGCCGACTCAGTTTCAGTATGACAAAGCGACTGCACAACAACGCCAACAAGCGATTTATACCGACCAATGGTGGACGTTGTTTGGCGATACACAGCTTAATCAACTGGTCGATGCCGTGCTCGCAAAAAATGCCGATCTGGCCGTTGCAGGGATGACCTTAAAGCAAGCACGCTTACAAGCAGAACTTGCAGAAAATCAGCAAAAAATTAGAGTGAGTTCAAGTACAGGTTTATCTACTGGACATAGTTTTAATTTAAATGATGGAAATGATACATCAAGCGGATTATCTGCCAAAACAGGACTCAGTTATGAAGTCGATTTATTTGGTAAATTGGCCCGTCAAACTGAAGCAAAAAGATGGGAAGCTCTTGCCACCGAGCAAGATTTACAAGCCACTGCTCAAAGCTTAATTGGCACCACGGCGAAGCTATATTGGCAATTGGCCTATTATAATGAAAGCCGTATAACAGCTGAGCAAAGCCTTGCCACCTCACAAAAACTCTATGACTTGGTTAAAGTTCAGTATCAAGCTGGGGCTGTATCAGGACTGGACTTAACCCAAGCGGAACAGTCCGTACAAAGTCAAAAAGCCAGTCTAAGTCAAATTCAGCAAAGTTTGGTCGAGACCCGTACCGCAATTGCAGTGTTACTGCATATACCTGTGCAGCAGTTAAGTGTTGATGAACCACAGCGTTTACCACGTTTAGCTTTGCCAAGTATTGCAGCGGGCTTACCTGCCGACATTTTGTCACGCCGTCCAGACTTAAAAGCGGCTGAGTTACGTTTACGTGAGAGTTTAGCCACTAAAGATGCTACCACGGCGAGCTATTATCCTTCGATCAGTTTGACAGGGAAACTAGAATCAACGAGCACTTCACTCACGCAACTGCTCAAGAACCCTGCACTAACATTAGGCGCAAGTTTAAGTCTACCGTTCTTGCAATATAACGATATGAAACGCGACCTTGCGATTAGTCAATTGGACTATGAAAAAGCCATCGTGCAATATCGTCAGACCTTGTACCAAGCCTTTGCCGATGTGGAAAATGCACTGTCTGCACGAACGGAGTTGAGTCAACAAGTACAATTACAACAGCGGAATTTAGAACTGGCTGAAAAAGTGGAACGTTTGACCCAAGTGCGTTATCGCTATGGTGCCGTGGCTTTAAAAACCTTGTTGGATCAACAAGAAACCACGCGTACTGCGCGCTTAACCTTGGTCAATACCAAACAAAGCCAATACAACGCTTACGTGACCTTGATGCAAGCACTCGGCGGAAGTCCTATAAAAGAACTACCAAAACAATAGTCCGAGCACTATTGTTTTGTTTTCTTATTCTTTCACCAGATCTGGATTATTCTGGATCTGGTGAATACGCTTAATATTGTCCTGATCATCAAAAACAACTTCATACGAAAGTTGCTGATCATCGAAATACATCTCGGCTGGAGAACCAATCACTTCCCATAGTCCAATCGTGGCAATATCCGCAGTCGTGTGCCATAACGTACGGCTGATTCTGGCTGCTTTTAAGTAGCCCTGCTGGAAAGTATAAATCTCTTTACGATCTCCATTGACTGTTTCTGAGGTAACTGGTGCACCCAATTCAGAAATCACATAATTTCGATGTTTTCCAACCTCTAAAACCGTCAAATTCTTTTTATGTGTTGGTTACTCGCCATCACCGCGGCACAACCTTGAAGTGAAAAGAAGAGTGACTAATCCAAAAACAACAGTTATTTTCTTCACGCTTTTACCTACCCCGAAAGCCCCAAATTATATGTTTATTGACTTTATCTTTAGAGTTTTAATTCAACAAAAACTAGGACTAATTAACATATAAAATATTAGATGGCAAATGATGAGTTAGACTTGTTGATGTCTTTTCAACTCATAGATAATTACTGAATTGAGTATCACATTAAAGTTTTTAGCTATAATTTTCTGTATAATCGCAGTAATATATGCATAAATAAAAAAGCACCTCATAAGGTGCTTTAATTTATTGCTTAATTATGTTTATAGTGTCTCGTTTGATATTCGAGAAGTTCTCGAACTTGTTGTTTCAGGTCTTCTGCTAACCCCCAGTTTTGAGCCAACTTATCACAATTTTTGACTTTAACTGGTGTGAAACTAAACTTTTCTTTAAGTGTTGTCAGTACATTTCGTAGTTTTGCTTTAAGCTCTTGAGAAACACAATTAAAGCGCATTAATTTATCTACTATATAGCCAGCAGCTTTCGCAGAGAATTCAGATAAATGTTTCACTTGAGGTACGAAATCTTCATGCCACATAGCTAAAGCAACAGTCTTAACATCTTCAAAAGATACTAAACTGAACTCACTACTGACCAATCTGTCAAAAACTTCTTGTGTACGTTTCATTGTTACAAACCTGCGATGATTAATCACACTGCCTCTAAACAATTTATAGCATAGTCTACGTTCTTTTGCAAACTATCTGGCGTAGGACTATAATCCACAGCATCTCTTGCTACACGTTGAAAGTCTTCTAAACTAAAACGCTCCGCCTTATAAAGTGAAATAATATCTTTTAAATCATCTTCCGCCAATCTAGAAAGCTTAGATACAGCAATATCAACCGCACTCACTAAGAAGATATGTAATACGCTGTCCTCACTTACTAAAGGTATAGCATTTTCTTTGTAGTCAGGGCCTAATGATGGCAAACCAATATTAAAATTTATATCAAAATCTAGGCTCGACTCACCTGCCTCTGGGTCATCAAAATAGACAGGATCAAGCTCTAAAATTATGCTGTTGATATCAAGTTTGTTTGCAGCAATTAATTCTGCATCTAAATCATTACTTCCACGTGCATTTGTATACAAGTGAACTGCACAACCGCCAAATATATAAGCAGTTATTGAACCAGCAACTAAGTCTCTGTGATTGTCTTTGATTAATTGAGCCAAATCATTGAATAGTTCAAAAATAGCCTTTGCTAAAGGTGTTTCAGTGTGTAGAGTGACCATGTGTTATCTCTATATAAAATATATAAGTTGACATTTTTCTTGTAAACTCAATCAAATTTTAGATCTTTTGAAAATGATTATCAATGTTCCAACTCTTAAGCTTTAATAAATTTTTATTTTATAAAACAACAAATTAAATTAACTTTGGAACAGTAATATTAAGAACTTAACATATTGCTATAATTTTTAGAGTTTCGCTACCATCTTCAAAAACAAAGCCGCTATAAAAGCGGCTTTATTAAATGATTTTAATCAATCTAATTATTCATCAAGCATCAAGTCTGGGCTCATCCCCACAGTGTTGAAACCTGCATCGACATACATGATTTCACCGGTAATACCATTTGCCCAAGGTGAGCAAAGGAATAATGCAGCATTACCGACATCTTCAATGGTCACATTACGTTTAAGTGGTGAAATTTTTTCGTTTACATCTAACATTTTGCGGAACGACTTAATCCCTGATGCCGCCAAAGTACGGATTGGCCCTGCTGAAATCGCATTCACACGAATCCCTTCTGCACCCAAGCTTGATGCCAAGTAACGTACGCCCGCTTCTAATGATGCTTTCGCCATACCCATCACATTGTAGTTTGGCATTACACGTTCAGAACCTTGGTAAGTCAAAGTCAATAAACAACCTTGACGAACTAAAAGTAACGGCTTCGCAGCACGCGCCATCGCAATAAAGCTATATGCACTAATGTCATGTGCCACTTTAAAACCATTACGATCCGTTACATCGGTAAAGTCACCATCCAATGTATGCGCAGGCGCAAAACTAATCGAATGTACTACACCGTCTAACCCGTCCCAGTGTTTTGCCAATTCAACAAAAGTCTGTTCAATTTCAGCGTCGACAGCCACATCACATGGTAGAACAATCGTTGAGCCAAATTGTGCTGCAAATTCATCTACACGTTTTTTCAGTTTTTCATTTGGATAAGTAAATGCAAGTTCCGCGCCTTCACGGTGAAGCGCTTGAGCAATACCAAATGCAATTGATAATTTACTTGCAATACCTGCGAT
>NZ_QKVN01000129.1:0-525 GCF_003231195.1 Acinetobacter sp. WCHAc060042 | reverse complement strand
ATAGTTCCACTTTCAAATCAGGCTTTAGAGATTTTGAAAGACGTCATGCAGTGGTCATACGGTGAAAAATACCTTTTTGCTAGCCCTCGCAAACACAATCAACCGATTCATTTTAATACTCTAAATATGGCCATACGTAAGATGGGGTATGGCAAACATCAACTATCTTCTCATGGATTACGTTCTACTTTTAGTACCATTTTGAATGACTCAGGTTTGTTCCAAGATAATTGGATTGAGGCACAACTTTCACATATTGATAAAAACCGTACCCGTGCCAGCTATAATCACGCTGACTATTTAGCTCAACGGACTGAAATGATGCAGTGGTGGGGTGATTATTTAAGTACTAGTAAGTGAAAATCGTACTGAACCGTGCCGGGTTTGTCGGAGAGTCAATATTTTTTGTCAACGGCATTCTAAAATTGACCCCTTTTACCTCGTATTAAGTTTCAACCTGAGGTTGAATCCCTATTCTTTTTTTATTCTTCAAATGATAACTCTCACCCGATATTGAGTTCTGAG
>NZ_QKVN01000128.1:0-559 GCF_003231195.1 Acinetobacter sp. WCHAc060042 | reverse complement strand
TACGCATCATATATATTTTCTTCTATTTTGATATAATGGATCTCGTCAATCCGCTGATAGGTTTCATTTAAATTTCATGAGTCTTACTGAAATTAAAGTTCGCCAAGCTCATTGCAAGGAAAAAACCTGTTTTTTATCCGATGAAGATGGGCTTAGCCTGAAGATTGAGCCGAGTGGAAGAAAATCTTGGTGCTATCGCTATACAGATCCACAAACTAAAAAACGTCGACGCATTCAGTTAGGTCTTTATCCTGATTTATCGCTGAAAAAGGCACGACAAGTCAGAGATGACTTTAAAGACAATGATTTCTGTTTTGAACATGATACTGCCTCTAATGTCATCACCTTTGGTAAGGTTGGGGAGGAGTGGTTACAGTTCAAACTGAAAAATGCCTTCAACGATCTACCCCGCTGTGGTGTACTACAGTTAGCAGAAAGATGCTTACAGCAAGATATTTATCCAGACCTTCAGGATTTACCTTTTCAAAACATCAAGCGTTATGACCTGGTTTCAGTAATCAAAAAAATAGAGGGACGCCAAGTAAAAGAACCTGTCAAG
>NZ_QKVN01000127.1:0-561 GCF_003231195.1 Acinetobacter sp. WCHAc060042 | reverse complement strand
CAGCACTTCGTGTCGTACGCCCCATCGGTATAGACAGAATCTATTCGCTCATCTAGTGGGATTTGATCCAGTAAATCACCTAGTACTTGTGAATCACTGACATTATTTGTCGTAAGCTGAACGGCACGTATTTGCAGTGTTTCAGCATCTATAGCAATATGCAGTTTACGCCATTGCCGACGGTATTCAGGCTGATGTTTCTTACGCTTCCATTCACCTTCACCTAAAAATTTTAAACCCGTAGAGTCGACGAGTAGGTGTAACCCATCACGACTTTTCTGATAGCTTATCGCAATATCAATATGCTTTTGTCGTCTACAGAGGGTGGAGTAATCTGGTGCTGTCCAATTTAAGCCACTGAGTTTAATCAGGCTTTGAGCAAAGCCAGTGACCATACGTAAAGAAAGACGGAATAGAGATTTGATCATTAAACAGCATTGAATCGCTGTATCGGAATAAGTTTGATTTCGTCCGTGCTTGCCTTGTGGTTGTGCATACCATTGGGTCTTCGGATCAAACCAGATTGAAATATTCCCTCGCTTGATTAAAGCTTGGTTATAC
>NZ_QKVN01000126.1:0-572 GCF_003231195.1 Acinetobacter sp. WCHAc060042 | reverse complement strand
TCCTTTGCTTCTTGCTCCAACCTTAAGGCTCTCAGCTTTTTTAGAAATGCGTTCTCTGCACGTAGATATGCTAATTCTTCAAGTAGCTGCTCTTGTGTTTTATCATGATTTTCTTGGGAGGGTTTTGCTCTTAGTTTCTTAGGCTTTGGCATTTGTTTGGAGCGTCCTTTAGGCTTAGATTTTAATCCATCTATACCGTGCTCTCTGTATTGACGCAACCATAGAGAAAGAGTTCCTTTCTCTCTCAATTTAAAAAATATTAATGCTTCAATCAACGATAGCCCACCGTTGATTATTTTAAGAACGACTTTATGTTTGAATTTCACAGAGTAGGAAATCCGTTTAGTCTGGTATTTAAGACCATCGGCACCTTGAGTCTGATATACAGCAGTCCATTGTCGAACAGTTCCTTGATCTAATCCAAATTTATGAGCTGTCTTTCTAAACCCATCATCGTTGTCATTAGATAAGTAATTTTGAACAACTTCGAGTTTAAATGCTTGAGAATATTTAGCCATAAAAAGCACCCTCCAAATTAGACTAAAAGTGTCCAACTTTCGGGGTGCAGTTCA
>NZ_QKVN01000125.1:0-644 GCF_003231195.1 Acinetobacter sp. WCHAc060042 | reverse complement strand
ATTTTAAGACAAGATTTTGAACGTCTTGCAAAACAATACCATCAAGGACAAAAATTAAGATCTGCAACACGATGGGATCAATTTATTGCTATTTTGATGTCTCAATTATCATGTCGTCAAAGCTTGAGGGATATTGAGTCTAATCTCGAATCACAACAGGAAAAGCTTTATCACCTTGGTGCCAAAAGAATTGCACGAAGTACGTTGGCAAGAATCAATGAAGAACAACCAGCTAGCTTGTATCAACAATTGTTTATCCAACTACTTCAACATTGTGAAAATTCCAAGATTGCTCATAAATTTCGATTTAAAAATCCACTCTATTCACTTGATGCGAGTCATATTGATCTTTCACTGTCATTGTGTGATTGGGCAAAAGTACATGAGTCCAAAGCCAGTATAAAACTTACAGTTGGGTTAAATCATAGCAACACCATTCCTGAGTTTGTTGCGCTTGGTGATGGTATTGAAAATGACATGGTACAAGGTCGACGGCTTAAATTTCCACCTGGAAGTATCATTGTATTTGATAAAGGGTATGTTGATTATCAGTGGTTTGCAGACATGACCAACCAAAAAGTCAGCTTTGTCACTAGGCTGAGACCAAAGACAGTTTATGAGGTGAAATCAAAACAAGATGTGTT
>NZ_QKVN01000124.1:0-669 GCF_003231195.1 Acinetobacter sp. WCHAc060042 | reverse complement strand
TGCTAAACCTTGCCAATCTGCTTTTAGATATTCAATCACCTCTGTTTTGTATAAGCCATTCACCGTTTCAGCCAAAGCATTATCGTATGAATCACCAGTCGTACCGACTGATGCTCGTAAATTTGCTGCTTCTAAACGATTGGTATAGCGAATGGAAAGATATTGCACACCTCTATCGGAATGATGAATCACATTCTTTGGCATACCTCGATCATGCAATGCTTGTTCTAATGCATCAAGCACCATATCTGTATTCATCCGTGTAGATACTTTCCATCCAACAATTGCTCGTGAGAACACATCAATAATAAAGGCGGTATAGATCCAGCCTGAATTTGTTTGAATATACGTAAAGTCACTGACCTGAGAAGCACTGCTTCGCAAGGGTCAGGATGATCAGCATTAAAATTACGTTTCACTAAATCATCTGCTCGTTTTTGGTCATCTCGGTTACGAGTAGTTTGTTTATTCTTACCACGCCAAACACCTTGTATACCTAGCTTCTGCATCAATCGAGCAACTGTACAACGTGCAATAACATAGCCTTCACGTTTCAGTTGTTGCCAGATCTTACGCACACCGTATCGACCTGAACTTTCTTTCCAAATACGTTTGATTTGCTCTGCATGATGTAAATCATGCAGAGCACGTTTCGCTCGATGTTCTGGA
>NZ_QKVN01000123.1:0-686 GCF_003231195.1 Acinetobacter sp. WCHAc060042 | reverse complement strand
ATATGTTCAGTAGTACAATTCAACATTTGAATCAGGAGGGTATACAAGTAAATAAAATACGTGGGCGTGGATTTCAGGAACCGATAGTGTTAATACAGCACAATATTCTGCTAACTTAGCAAAAGGTATGTCACCTAATGATGCTGCACTAAATACTTGGACAGGAAAAATTGCTCAAAGACATGGTTATACAAAAGTTGAAGAAATTGAAAGCAGTGGAGGAGTAACATATGTTATATTCGGAAAATAGTGAATCTTTTAATGAAATATTAAGTGGTAAAAGGCCAAGTAAAGTATTCAATTCATTGCTTTTAGAGAATAAGATTTTAGATAAATATGACTTGGCAGATATGTTTTTAGCTCATTTTACATTGTTAGACAGCAAGGTTTTGCCATTAATATGGAATTGGAGAAGTATAAAATCAATAAGAGGAATAAGTGATGAACAGTTTGATGAGCTAATTATTGAAAACATGAAGAATTCTGGTTATGAACTCCCTTAAAATTCTAATGTTTTTAAGGGGGTATTTTATATTAACTGGTTAGAATAAGTAACAGGAAAATAAACATGGTTTGAGATGCGGTCAATAGAATTATTAACATCCTATTGATCTTATAAGTTAATTCTAAAAATTAAACATGTATTTAAACCAAAATTGGCTTGTAATATCGTAGATCTAAACCTT
>NZ_QKVN01000122.1:0-707 GCF_003231195.1 Acinetobacter sp. WCHAc060042 | reverse complement strand
ACTGATAGTAAGGGATAGTCTGAACTAATACAAATTAACAAAAACTATCCCTTCCTACTATAAATTATTTTATTAGTCCATCAATACTCTCTCTGAGTCTATCTACACTTCGACCTTCTTCTAGGCTGATTTTTTCACGCAGTCTAGAAAGGGCTCGTTTTGCATCTTCATCATTTCTCAATAGCTCACGGGCTTTGGATTGATTTTGTCTAGTCAATGCTGCTAGGGCCATAGCTCGACTAGATGCGTTATTGCGCTCTGTAGTATTATTTTGTTTATAGAAGTCAAGAAGTCTGCCTTCTGATGCGCTCTCCATTTTCTCCCATTGTTCAAGTTGCTTCTTTGTTACAGCATCTGTCATTGCTTTGCCAGCGGCCTTCCCTGCATTTACTAAAGCGTCTAAAAAACCCATAATAGTTCCTATTTTAAATTGTTAATGAAATTTTATTTTTTAATAAAATTATCAACTTAATTTAACTTTATATACCATCCCGATCAAGCAATTTGATTGAAAATTATTTATTAACTTCTATAGATCTCGCTTGCTTGTCTTTCCAAGGTTTCGCATTTTTTCTTGGTGGAATCACTGCATGTGCTTGTCGATCTGAAATCACTTGTCGGCAGTATTTCGTGTCATATGCTCCATCTGTATAGACAGAATCAATTTGCTCTTCAAGTGGAATTTGACCTAGTAAATCCCCAAGAAC
>NZ_QKVN01000121.1:0-714 GCF_003231195.1 Acinetobacter sp. WCHAc060042 | reverse complement strand
TGGCAATATTTCCGCGACTCATGAGTGCTCGGTTATATGCGGGCCAATTGGTTGTGCGGTAGATTTTGTGTGTAGGCTTCTTCATTTGAAAATTATATCGCTGAAAAACCCTTTACAGATAGGTTTGTGCAACAAAGCCGTTCAGGTGGCCTAACTTAAATAAAAAGTCTCAGACAAACCGGGTACGGTTCACTATTTTTGTCGTGTACAGAGAGTTTTTCTATATAAAAGTATGATACTCACCTAGCCATTACTTAAATAATCACCCCACCACTGCATCATTTCAGTCCGTTGAACTAAGTAATCAGCATGATTATAACTGGCACGGGTACGGTTCTTATCAATATGTGAAAGTTGTGCCTCAATCCAATTATCTTGAAATAAACCTGAGTCATTCAAAATGGTACTAAAAGTGGAACGTAGTCCATGAGAAGATAGTTGATGTTTGCCATACCCCATCTTACGTATGGCCATATTTAGAGTATTAAAATGAATCGGTTGATTGTGATTGCGAGGGCTAGCAAAAAGGTATTTTTCACCGTATGACCACTGCATGACGTCTTTCAAAATCTCTAAAGCCTGATTTGAAAGTGGAACTAAAAAATCTGGAATCTCATGGCCTAATATGACTTTTCGTCGAAACTGTTTAATATGCAAGGCAGGTATTTTCCATATTTTTTCATTTAAATCAAAATGATGAGGCTCAGACAATAG
>NZ_QKVN01000120.1:0-731 GCF_003231195.1 Acinetobacter sp. WCHAc060042 | reverse complement strand
CTATAGTCAACCGATGACTGTTCAAGGTGCTATTCAGAAGTCTGTATTACTTACAGTGATTGCGGCTGTGGTCGGTATAGCACTGTTTTTATACTGTTTCATGACCTTAAATATTTCGCTAGCCTATGCTGCAACCTTAGTCGGTGCGATTGGTGGTCTAATTTTAGGCCTGATTGCAACTTTTAAACCAAATACCGCACGTACCCTTGCCATTCCATATGCCTTGTTTGAAGGTGCTTTTTTAGGTGGGGTGTCGGTTATTTTCCAATTGAAATATCCGGGTGTACCTTTACAAGCGCTCTTGGCAACTTTTGTCACCACTTTAGTGATGTTTGGCCTGTATCGTTTTCAAATTATTCGTGCCACTGAAAAATTCAAATCTGTAGTGATGTCAGCATCAATTGCCATCGCGATTGTCTTTGTGGTGCAGATGGTCATGCGTTTGGCTTTTGGTTCAAGCATTCCATTTTTATTTGAAAACAATTTATTAGGTTTAGGTTTTGCCGCTTTTGTTGCAGTGATTGCATCACTGAACTTAATTCTAGATTTTGATTTGATTGAAAGTGCTGCGGCACAACACGCTCCGAAAGCGATGGAATGGCTGTGTGGTATTGCACTACTAGCGACTCTGGTGTGGATGTACTATTCATTCCTACGTCTACTCAGCATGTTGCGTGGCGACGACTAATCTCCTTAGTTTTAACAAATACGCCCCTTCATTGGGGCGTATT
>NZ_QKVN01000012.1:0-96341 GCF_003231195.1 Acinetobacter sp. WCHAc060042 | reverse complement strand
GATCATTTAAAATAATGTTACACTAAAGCAGAATCCACTTTTAAATAATATTTATCGACTTATTATTATGCAATGACACCCAAAATAGTAAAACTTTAAATTACATTTAAAATAGACCTCTTCCATAAATAAAAAATGATCATCTTTTTATTTATGGAAGAGGTCTATTTTTACTCATTATGTGGATATAAATATCTCCGATACATTAACTCGCCACCTTATTTTTCCCCTGCTCTTTAGCTTGAAACAAGGCACGATCGGCTTTCTCCAAAAGTTCAGTCCAACTCGCCGCTCCAATCGCAACACCAATACTTATGGTCACACTCAAATCTGGACTACGTGTTGAATCCATTGATGCTGCTTCATAAATCTCACAGCGAATCTTCTCAGCAATTTTTAAAGCACGTTCCATGCTAATGTTTTCAATGAGTACAATAAATTCATCGCCGCCATAACGCACCAACAAATCAGAAGTCCGAATATTATCTTTTAATTTCTCAGCCACAAACTGAATGACTTGGTCACCCACCAAATGCCCATGAACATCATTCACTTGTTTAAAATAATCAATATCCATCATCATTAAACAAGTTTCAGAAAACTGCGTCGGCTGATTTTCCAAAAGCTTAATGTACTCGTTAAGCGCATAACGGTTTGCGACGCCTGTTAAAGAATCCAAATGTGCAATATTTTTCAACCGAAATTCCAATGCATCCCGTTGCTGAAGCGTGTGTTTAAGCTGCTGTATCGCTGTAAACAATGAATGTACATTGGCGGATTGATCTTTAGACTCTAAATCGTTAGAACGCATACTCGAATTAGACAAATCGAGAAGGATTTCCCGCGCCTGAATTAATGGAGCAAAAACTCTTTTTTGTGCATAAATCATAGTGAATAACGCAGCAATAATCGAGACTAATGAAATACTTACAGTCGTGAGCAAAACATTTTTAGCCTTACGTTTTTCAAGTGTGGCCTTTTCCACACTATATTTGAGTAAATAATTCTGCAAATCCACAACCGTAGTGAATTTATCAACAATCACCTCGGTAAGTTGTGTTCCCGTTAAATAATATGGCTGATGATAAATACTTTCATTCATCAGTCGCTCAACAATCAACAATCCTTTGGCTAAGAACTCATTATAAACAGCTTGATGTAATGCCTTGAATTCAGGGGTTTTATCACGTTCAGGTTGGAGAGTATCAATCAGCTCCCACAAGTACATGACTTGCTTACGTGTTTGTAAGGAACGCGCCAAGTTGGTTTCAGGAATCGGTTGTTCAAAGGTTACATGCGCCATGACATTTGATGCTGCCCGCCCAGCTTGATCCCTTAAATCTGCCAATAACAAAATTTGCGTATAAAAATTTGAAATGGCCGTGTCTTTTCCTTCTGAAACGGCAATCACATCTTTTAAAACATCATGGCTACGCTCCCAAGCCGTAAACATTTTTAAAATAGCTTGATCCATTTTTTCTGCATTACGTTGCTCACGTGGCAAAGCTGCATATTGATCTACTTGCTGTCTTCCCTGTGCTAATGCTTGTTCGAGCTGAGAAAATAAGTCTAAATTTAAATTAGAAAACCCCGATTTTTTAAGAATTTTCTGGGTACTACGCATTTGTTCATCGACATTAGCCCGATATGCTTTTAGCTCCAAGACATGTTTAGCAAAGTCTTGTTGATTACTCGACATCACTTTATTCGCTGGTGCACGCTCTCGCGAAATTTTATTGGCAAGGTCAGCTACTGCTTGCAAAGCTTGTATCTCAATGAGTGCTTGGTTAGCTTTTATATAATCATTATAACTTTTGACCATCAAGGGAATAGAAAGACTACACAATGACAAAATAATAATGCTCATTGCGATATATAACTTTTTACTCAGATGTTCAGAGCGTACTTCTCGCATACTTAAACTACGCCCCCTATTCTTAAAAAAGAAAAAAATATAATCAATAATGCTCATTATACAAACAATATATCTCTTATTTAAGTCATTAATTCTTTGTTTTGCCTAGTTTTTAGTATTCATTAATGCAAAATTCCTTGAGGCTCATACTCAAATACAAATGAAAGCTAAGGAAATCAATCATTAATAACTTTCATGTTAAAGATGAATTTCTTTCAATATTTTTTTAGACGCTTACATTTGAAGATGCCATATTTACATGCGCAACATTATGGTGCATAATGCACAACATTGGGGCGAATTAGAATATACTCTCAGCAAATATTCTAATTTTCCCACAAGTTTTGGCAAGAAAACCCAATCTCCTCAAAAGATTGGGTTTTTTTATACCATGTTAAAATATGAATGAATGTATCGAACAAAATAATGCACCATTTTGGTTCAAAAAATATTTTAACCCTTTGCCTGCTTATAAAATAAAAGTCTCTGAATTTTAAATAAAAAAAAGCCCAACCTTGGGGAAAGTTGGGCATATAAACAAAAACTGTTTGAGGAGAATTAGCTTCTCAGAAAACAACAATATTGTTAAATGATTCGCTAAAATAATTATGAAATAAATCTGCTCGATTGTAAAGCCAAGTAAAGCACTATGAATTGATATAATTGCACAAAAATTGTGAGAATTCTCACAAATGACTTGCAGATATGTACATTATGCAAGCAAAAAGCCGTTTTAATGCACTAAATTTAAGCATTTACATGATTTATGTCACAAAATTGAAGTGTTTAAAGGGGACTTTATTAGTTTTTTTACCGTTTGTTATTATTAATTCAATCTAATTTATCAATTAAAGAATCAGTTCAGGATAATTCAATATTGCGCATTCTCTGTTTTATAAATAGATATACCCTATTGTTCTGACATAAGTTTTTTTTGGTTGACATGGATCTGTTTATTTGAGCATTTTTTATTCAACATCATAATTAGAGTATTTACTCAATATTATAATGTCATTAGAGTTCATTGACTTAATAAATTGTTACAATAGAATGTTCATTGTTTAATCCAATGTTAACAAACTGGTAAATATCATGAAAAAACTCGGTTTAGCCACTGCTTTATTATTAGCCATGACCGGTGCTCAAGCATACCAATTCGAAGTACAAGGTCAATCAGAGTACGTAGATACGACTGAAAACGACAAAAACTTCACTGGTGCTGTACAAGGTACTTACTACTTTAAAAACGTTGATTCATCTAAAGGTCCTTTAGCTGAAGCTGCTTTTTTAAACCAAGCGTCAAATGTATCTTTAGCTTACCAATATGGCCAGTATGATGCTCCTGTAGATGAAGGTCGTTCTGACATCGAATCTCATGTTTACGGCGCTAAAGCTGAAGCGTATATCCCAACTAAATTCGTACCTGCTTATGCGAGCGCATCTTATAGCCACACTCATACTGATGGCAAAAATGCCGTAACTCGTGATGACAATGGCGACCGTTATGCATTAGAACTTGGTGCAGTAGTAGCACCTAACTTCTTGGTTGCTGTAGGTTATACTAGCGTTGCTGATCAAACCGCTCTTGATGCATTCGGTATCATGAATAATGGCGTAGTTAAAACTTTTGGCGAAGCAGCTACTATTGCTGATGACCAAGACGCAATCACTGCACGTACTAAATATGTAGGTAACATCGACGGTACAAACATGGCGCTTGGTTTAGAAGCTGGTCTTGTTTATGGCGAAAGCACTGCTTACCAATTAAAAACTGACCTTTACTTAACGCCTAAATTGAGCGTAGGCGCATCTTATGCTGAATCAAGCTTTGCAGGTACTCCTGACTCAGCTTGGGGTGCAAACGTTAACTACTTCATCACTCCAGCAGTTGCTGTAGGCGCAAGCTATGTAAATGCTAACGCTAAAGAAATCGAAAATCTCGATACACAAACTGTTGGCGTAAATGCTAAATTCCGCTTCTAATTCAATTTAGAAACTGAATAAAAAAAAGGACGCTTGAAGCGTCCTTTTTTTAGTTTGTGGTTCTGACTAAATTTAAGAAATGTAAATGACGTTCGTACTGGTCAATAATATCTTGCAGTAGATCTTCTAAAGTCCAATCCATCACATCATAATTCTGCCCGCCTTCTCTTAAGAAAACCTCAGCCTGATAAAACTGCTGTTCCTCCAGTCTATCCGCCATAAAACTTGGCGGTTGCGTTTCACGGGCAACCACCTGATAGATGAAGTTAATCTCATTATGGTGATCTACGCGTAACTGCAAGCCATGCTCAATCTGTTGAATGGTCACGTCTAATTGACGACGCTGGAATTCCTTTTGTACTGCCGAAAAAGCAGCTTGCACCCGCTGTTCAATAAACTGCTCCACCTCAAGCTGAGTATGCGGATAATGCATAATCAGACCTAGACGCTGTTGCCAACTGCGTGGATTTTGAATCGCACGAGGGGTAATTCGCGCATCTTGCAGTGCACGCATTTTGGTGACATCTAAACGTAGTGCTTTCAATAAGCCCCAGCAGACCAACAGCATAATCAAAGTAAACGGTAAAGCACTCATAATTGTGGCCGATTGTAAGGCGGACAGCCCACCTGCCATCAGTAGGATAATCGACAGTAAAGCAATCAGAATGGTCCAAAACAGCCGTTGCCATAAGGGTGAGTTTTCTGTTTCTGCGGTTAAGTAATCAATCACCAATGAACCTGAGTCAGCAGAAGTGACAAAGAATAACACCACCAGAACGGTCGCAATCAGACTTGATATTTGAACGAAAGGCAAATGAGTTAAAAATTCAAATAGTGCAACCGATGAATCTTGTTGTACCGCAGTAATTAAAGAAGTGTGGCCTTCTTGAATAATACTGAACAGTGCCGCATTTCCCATAAAGCCCATCCAAATCAGCGTAAAACCTGTAGGAATGAACAGTACCCCAACAATAAACTCGCGAATGGTTCGACCTTTAGACACTCGGGCAATAAACATCCCCACAAAAGGCGACCACGAAATCCACCAAGCCCAATACATAATCGTCCAACCACCAATCCAACCATTCGGTTGATAGGCATATAGGTTGAAGGTCATGGCAAATAAGTTGGAAACATATTGCCCTGCATTTTGAATGCTGGTTTGTAGGATATAAATAGAAGAACTGGTAAAAAAGACAAACAGTAATAACACCAATGCGAGTACCAAGTTCAGTTCAGACAGACGTTTAATGCCTTTATCTAAACCAAAACCGACCGAGAGTGAAGCCAAAAAAGTGACAAAGATAATCAGTCCAACCTGAATCCCGATACTTTGCTGGATACCAAATAAATAATTCAGTCCCGAGTTAATTTGAGTTACCCCAAATCCAAGTGTAGTAGCGATCCCAAAAATAGTGCCTAAGGTTGCAAAAGTATCAACCGCATCTCCCGTTGCACCATAAATTTTTTTACCGACCAAAGGATATAAAGCGGAGCGAACTTTTAAAGGCAAATTATGTCGGAAAGAGAAATAAGCTAGTGACAAGCCCACAAGTGCATAAATGGCCCATGCATGTAATCCCCAATGGAAAAAGGTGATGCGCATCGCTTGTTGTGCAGCATCTACAGTTTGTCCATCGCCCGTGGGCGGATTGACATAGTGCATCACGGGTTCAGCCACACCAAAGAACATGAGACCAATCCCCATACCCGCGGTAAATAGCATGGCGAACCAAGAACCACTGCTATATTCAGGTAAACTATGGTCTGGACCAAGTTTGATCTTCCCCATGTCGGAGAGTGCAATAAATACCAGTATGATGAGAAATAATGCAACGGCTAAGACATAAAACCAGCTAAATGAATCAATAATCCATTGATTTAAATGTTTGGTCAAAGCCTCAAACCCGCTTGGGTCAAAAAGAATTAAGGCTAGAAAAAGCACTAGAATCACGACCGTGCTAAGAAATACATTCTGTTTGACGTTCGCAAACAGTGATGGTTTTATGGAAGGCATAATTCCCCCAGAAAATTATTTTTAATACAAAGATATAACCAAGATGGTTAATGAGACGAGTCTGATTCAGACTGAAAAGTGAATTGTTTAAAGTTTAACGATTCGGAACCATCATAATTTATGTTTAAAAATAAGGCAGTGCGAATCCTGTAACAGTTTAATTTTCTTTATGATCATTGGGTCGATGCTGAATATATTGCAATGCGATTAAACGAGAGACAATTAGCGCAAAATACATGACGCCACAAAACATCTGTAACATGGCAATCATACGGGCCAGTGGTGTTAGCGGCATTAAATCAGACAAGCCCGTTGCCGACTGCAAACTAAAACTTAAAAATAATAAATCTAGCCATGACTGTGCGCCCACCACATTGGGATTTAAAAAGCTATTGGGCTCCAAAATCTGACAAATGCTATATAGAAAAGCAAAGCCCCATGCGATAAGGGTAAACACTGCACCCGCTGCAAAAAGCTCATCTTTGGTCAGATAACGGTCTGCGAACATATAGCGCAACAAGCCATAGGCCGCAATAAAATACGCCATTGCTTCAAAGGCATGACTAATCACCAAGAGCATCGGATGCGTGGCACCCAACAAAATCAATAAGGAAAAGAACAGGGCTCCACCGACAAAACTCAGCCCTAGAATGGTAAATACTGGGGTTTGGCGTATGACTTTGGCAATCATCAATAACACCAATACACCTAAGCCCCAAACCAAGACACGCAAAGACAAACTATGTCCGCTCAGCATCGCCAAGATCAGCATCATAAATTGCAGTAACAGCAGCCATGCTGAAGGGAGTAAGCGGAAACCTTTCCAAAAGTCGACCAATACCTGCATATCTAGCCATCCAAGTTATTATTTTTTAAAGCCCAGTGTGATTCATTTTTGTTCTACGTGGTTAATTTAACATGAATAAAATAGGAAGCTCATGGTTTTTGTAGATGTCATCACGTTCCTTTTCATCTTACTTACTTTTCCGCTAATACCTCCATCTAACAATGTCTAGATAAAAGACACTTTGCGGTCAAAAGTTCAGAGCTACCCACAAAAAAAAAGCCCCATCAGTTGGGGCTTTTTTTATCAGGTTCAGATTAGTGATCTGAAGCACCTGAGATACCAATACCTGTTTGTGAACGTACATACTGCGCATCAAATGCTTTACGTTCTGCTTGAGCTTGTGCTGAATTATCAGTCACAGAGAACAACCAGCAGCAGAAGAACGCCAATGGCATAGCAAAGATTGCTGGACCATTGAATGGGTTCACTGGGGTTTCAGAGATAGCCAAGGTATCTACCCAAACCGCTTTAGATAAGATAATCAATGTTACTGCAGTTGCTAGACCAACCACGCCACCAATCACCGCACCACGTGTGGTTAAACCTTTCCAGAACATTGAAAGTACAAGTACTGGGAAGTTTGCACATGCTGCTACAGAGAATGCTAGACCCACCATGAAGGCTACGTTTTGCTTCTCGAACAGAATTCCTAAAATCATCGCAAAAATAGCAAGACCTAAAGTCGCGATTTTAGACATACGAAGTTCAGATTCAGGGGTTGTTTGACCTTTCTTGAATACGTTTGCATACAAGTCATGTGAAATTGCTGAAGCACCAGACAATGTCAAACCAGCTACTACGGCAAGAATTGTTGCGAATGCTACCGCTGAAATGAAGCCCATGAACAAGTCACCGCCAAGAGCGTCAGACAAGTGCACCGCAGCCATGTTGTTACCACCTACAAGCTCAAGCTTGCCAGTTACTGCCATTTTCGCAACATCAAGGAACTGAGGGTTATTCGATACATAAAGGATCGCACCAAAGCCAATGATGAAAGTTAAAAGGTAGAAGTAACCAATGAAACCTGTTGCAACAACCACTGATTTACGTGCTTCTTTAGCATCTTTAACAGTAAAGAAACGCATCAAGATGTGTGGAAGACCTGCTGTACCGAACATTAATGCAAGACCTAAAGAAATCGCATCAATTGGGTTCGCTGCAAGTTTACCAGGGCCCATAATATTGCCCGCTTCTGCTAAAGAAATATCATGAACTTTAGAGAAAACTTGAATTGATTGAGAGAACATTTCAGAGAAGCTGAAGCCCACGCCTTTCATCACCATGAAAGCCATGAATGTTGCGCCAGACAAAAGCATTACAGCTTTAATAATCTGCACCCAAGTCGTTGCCAGCATCCCACCGAAGATCACGTAAGCCATCATCAGAAGACCGACAATCACCACCGCAATGTTATAGTTCAAACCAAATAACAGTTTGATCAGCTGACCTGCACCCACCATCTGAGCAATCAGATAGAATGCAACCACCACCAATGAACTCACCGCAGCAAGTGTACGTACTGGTTTCTCAGCTAAACGGAATGACACCACGTCAGATAAGTTGAACTTACCTAAGTTACGTAGACGCTCAGCAACCAAGAACAATACGATTGGCCAGCCCACCATGAAGCCAAGTGAGTAAAGCAAACCATCAAAGCCTGAGCTGAAAACCATTGCGGAAATACCCAAGAATGACGCTGCGGACATATAGTCACCCGCAATTGCTAAACCATTTTGGAAGCCCGAAATACCGCCACCCGCTGTATAAAAGTCAGCAGTATTGGTGGTTTGTTTTGCTGCCCATTTAGTGATCAGCAATGTAAAGCCCACAAAAATTGCGAACATGATAATGGCATGCCAGTTTGTCGCCTGCTGTTGAGCCTCACCTAAATCAGGGCTTGCGATTGCTAGGCTTGAAGCCAACAGTGTTATCGTAGCGACTGTAAGCGCTTTCAATGAATTCCATTTCATTAGTGCTGTCCTTTCTCTTGCGCAATGGCTTCAACTTCACGCATTGCTTCTTCATTTAATGCATCTAGTTTGTTATTCGAAATATACGAATACACACCACATAAAACAAAAGACAATACAATAATGCTTAGCCCTAATGGCATGCCAATCGTGGTCACCCCACCACTGACTGAGGTCATTAGAAACTCTTTGTTGTAACCAACTAACAACATGAAACCAACGTACACAACCAACATAATGCCCGTTAATGTCCAACTGAGTTTACTTTTACGACTAACCATTTCCTTGAATTTGGGATTTTGTAGAATCTGTTCTACTTGTCTCTCGTCCATAACCACACTCCTGTCTGTATCCAACCGTAGATACAATTTTTTAATTCGAATTATTACATTTGCTAAATTAGCAAGCTTCTGTATTGGTTGTAATTTAGACTTTGGTCTCTAAATTTTAAACAAGCACAGCAGGCTCTCTCCGAGATGCGTTATGATGCAACCATGGTGGAAAAACTTTAGGTAAAATGAACAGCTGGCTCATCATAGGGGTCTTGGCCCTCTACATTGCATTACTCTTTATCTGTGCCTTTTTTGGTGAAAAACACGCCAGTCGCCTGAGTACGCGTGGGCGCATGCTATTGTTTAGTTTAACTTTAGGCGTCTACTGCTCATCATGGACTTTTTATGGTGCTACAGGTGCCGCAGTTCGTGAAGGCATTATCTTTCTGCCCATTTACCTTGGTCCACTACTCTTCGTTGCACTGGGCTATGACATTTGGCGTCGTTTAGGGCGTGTCCGCCAGCACCATGCGATTTCATCCATCGCAGACTTTGTCGCAGCACGCTATGGTAAAAGCGGACCTTTGGCCTCGATGGTGACTATCCTCGCGGTCATTGCCATTATTCCTTACCTTGCCCTTCAGCTGCGGGCCATTGCCCTCAGTGCTGCGGTAATTTTAGAACCAACAGCAGGTAGCATTGCCTCAACCACCAACGGTGTCCTGTTCCTCACTGGCATTTTGGCCATTTTGGCCATGATTTTTGGAACCAGACAGATTGCCAATACCGAACAACATGGCGGTCTGATGTTAGCAGTTGCCTTCGAGTCTTTTGTCAAACTGTTTGCTTTACTCTGTGTGGCTCTCTTTTTCGTGTTTGCTGCACCTGAAAATGTCCATCAAATCTCTAAAGACGTCGCAGAGACGTTCCATCAAGTACAGCTAATCGGTGTGCCCGATACCTTCTGGATTCAAACCTTATTAGCAGGGTTAGCGATCATTTGTTTACCGCGTCAGTTCCACGTCGCTGTGGTTGAACTCCGTGATGAAAAGCACATTCGCGGGGCACGGCGCTGGTTTGCTGTCTATTTAGTTTTAACCATCATTGCGATTATCCCGATTGCCAGTTGGGCGCTACATGCAACGCCAGGTTATTTAGCGATCCCGGATGTCGCAGTCCTGTCTTTACCTTTGAGTTATGGACAAGACTGGTTAACTCTTTTGGCATTTTTAGGGGGATTTTCGGCCTCTACGGGTATGTTATTGGTATCATCCGTCGCCTTATCTATCATGCTGAGTAACGACCTGATCATGCCAGCTTTATGGCGCACAAATGTGCTATCACGTCATGACAAGCGTCTACCTTTGGTACTGAAATTCACCCGTCGGGTCTGTATTTTAGCCGTCATGCTCCTGGGCTTTTTGTTCTTCCATTTCTTCAATGACATTGACCAATTATCAGTCTTTGGCTTATTGGCCTTTAGTGCTGTGGCTCAATTCTCACCTGCCCTCATTGGTGGTCTTTACTGGCGTGGTGGTAGTAAACAAGGGGTCTATGCAGGTCTATTGGCAGGTTTTGGCATGTGGGCCTACACCCTGCTGTTACCCACTGTATTACGCAGTTTACCGGCTGAATATGCACACTTCACCGAAAGCTTCCTCAATTTCGGACCAATGGGCATTAACTGGTTACGTCCTGAAGCCCTGCTCGGTTTTGAATCCTTTGCCGCGCTTACCCATGGCGTGGTGTGGGCACTCGGTCTGAATATTATTTTATACATTTGGATTTCCCGTGTATTTCGTCCAAGCGTGGCTGAACAAATTCAGGCTGAAAGCTTTTTCTATTATGAAACCAAGCCACTGCCAACACAAAGCACGTCAACGGACATCAGCTACATTCATCACGATGTTGCACGTTTGAAAGTCGGTGATTTGATCACCTTAGCCAAACGGATTACAGGCGATGGCGCAACCATGCGCGCATTTCAACAGTTCTGCGCACAAAACAATGTGGTGCTGAATGAAAACAGCAATGCCAACGGTATGTGGTGGCGTTTTACCGAACAATATTTAGCAGGCACTATCGGCGCTGCATCGGCGCGTACCCTGCTCACCACCGCGATGGTCAACAATGGTCTTGCACTTGGCCAAGTGGCAAACATTCTAGACCAAGCCTCACAATGGCAACGTTTTAATCAAAACCTGATCATGACTATGATTGACCACATGACCCAAGGGGTGAGTGTGGTCGATGAAAACATGTGTTTGGTGGCATGGAATAACCAATATTTAAAACTGTTTGATTATCCTAAAGACATTGTCTATGTCGGTTGTCCAATTTCTGATTTGATTCGATATAACGCAGAACGCGGCGAGTGTGGCCCAGGTTCGGTCGAGGAACATGTACGGAAACGGATGCACTGGATGCAAGTTGGTAGCGCACATGAGTTTGAACGGATCCGTAAAGATGGTCGTGTCATTCAAATGCGCGGTAACCCGATTGAAGGCGGTGGCTTTGTCACCACCTTTGCCGACATTACCGCCTTCCGTGAAAATGAAGCCATGCTTGAGGCACGGGTTCAAGATCGAACTCAACAGTTGGCAGATGCATTGTCTGAACAACAACTGGCACGTGAACAAGCCGATAAAGCCAATATGTCAAAAAGTCGCTTTATTGCCGCTGCCAGTCATGACTTATTGCAACCAATGCATGCTGCACGTCTGTTCAGTACCGCTTTAGAACAAAGCGTACAAAGTGAAGAAGACCGCAAAACTTTACAACAGCTTGATCGTGCCTTACATGGGGCGGAAAGTATGTTGTCTGCATTATTAGATATTGCCCGTCTTGAAGGTGGCACTATTCAACCCAACCGTCAGGCTTATCCGCTACATGATTTACTCAGTGACCTTGAATTGCAATTTAAATCTATTGCCGCACAACGAGGTATTCGTTTCAGCGTACATGATGCGCAATTCTGGATAGATACCGACCCGCAGTGGATTCGTCGTATTATTCAAAACTTTGTGAGTAATGCCCTGCGCTATACTGCCAAAGGCAAAGTGGTGGTGGGTGTACTTCGTTCCAGTGATCGACCACGTCATATTCGAATTGGGGTTTGGGATACAGGCCCCGGTATTGCAGAAGAACAACGAATCAAACTGTTTCAAGAGTTCGAGCGCTGTGGCCATACCTCGCCATGGGGTGAACAAGGTTTAGGTCTGGGCTTAGCCATCGTGCAACGAATGACCAGTCTGCTCGACTACCCTGTACATGTCTATTCAGAATATGGCAAAGGTTCCTGCTTTATGATTGAAGTCCCTATCATAGACCCACCAAAAGTGGTTGCTGCACCTGTACAGGCCGTTCCACTCAAAACCAAAGCCTATAAAATTCTGTGTTTGGACAATGACGAAACGATTTTAGAAGGGATGTCGACGTTACTCACTAAATGGGGCTATCAAGTGTTTAAAGCGACTGAACCTGAACAAGCGTTTGAAATGATTCAGCAAGAAAACATTCAGGTCTGGTTGGTCGATCAGCACTTGAATCATGACAAAATCGGGTTGGACTTTATTTTAGCCAACCGTCAAGAAAACGTGCCTGTTGCCTTGATCACAGCAGATTCAGATCCTGAACTGCCTCAACGGGTCAAAGACATGAATATTGTATTGTTGAAGAAACCATTAAAACCCGCCTCATTACGCGCATGGCTCTCGGGTTTAAAAATTTCAAACACTGAATAAATTCGCTACATGTATTCACAAACCTCAAGTGATCCTATTTGAGGTTTGTCACTTTGAACCTCAAAATCTTAAGCCAAATGACTAAAGTTTCACCCCCACTAACCAAAGTGATCATTTTGAGTATATTTGAGCCCATTTAAACTGGCTAAAAATTACACATTTACTTTTACTATGGCAAAATACACCAGTTACATTAGTGAACACTTGTATACTTAGTTACAATTTTTTAAACCATTGTTTTATATTAATTAAATATATTGAAAAATCAAAAATACGACTTTAGTCGTATTCATATCCATAAGGCATTGGCAGATAACTAGGACTAAGAAAAGATCAGTTTTGTCTAAATGTGTGCCTTCTTTCTTTAGCTCAAGAAACTGATCATCCATATCTCATATTGGAGTTTTACGATGAACATTTCTAAAGCCATGCCACACGGTTCAGATCAGTCACAACAATTCTTACGTCAATATAGTGCCAATGCATTTTTACCAACAATTGACTGGCGTGAACTGTTTAAACAAAGCAAGCTCAGTGAAACCCATGTTCAAGCCTTAGACACCTTGTATCACAGTGCTGTCCCACTCGCATTGCAAGTGTTTGAACAACTCGATTTTGATGTGTTCCAACCAGTAGCCTACCAGCCACAAGGCTTAGGTCTGTTTGAAAAGCTGCAACAACAAGAACAGCAATTACTGCTCGCCTTAGAGGCAGAAAGTAGCGGTTTAAATGAAGATGTGCGTCATCAGATATGGAGTATGTTGCTCCGTGGCGGTGCAGTGCTGGTGTTTAAAGCATGGCTTGGTAAAGTCAAAACCGATCAGGATGAACTCGACACTACCCAGTTTGACCAACTTTCGGATCTACTCTTTATCAAGACCCCACCACAAGTTTTAGCGGAACGCTTAGCTATTAATGCTCAAGGTACTCAAGATCATATTTTCCTGATGTATGACAACGAAGTTTATTTAGACCGTTTCAACAGCCTCGAAACTGCTGCACTTTTTGTCGATCTTGGGGTATATGATGCAGCCTTTTTAAGTCTACGGGATGATCGTGTCGCAGCCTATTTAAAACAATTGGGCTATGTCTCTGAAGAGCAAATTGATGACCTGCAATGTGCTTTAAATCCTCTGTTCTGTACAGATGTTACCAGTAAACAAAATTGCTTGGCTTAAGTCCAAAACATAAAAAAGCGCTGATGTTTCAGCGCTTTTTTTATCTCAATGATTTTAGATTTTCTTTTCTTCAATATTTAAAGCATTAATCGCCAGCACAGCTTGAGTTCGGTTTTGTACTCCAAGCTTACGGAAAATAGCAGTCACATGTGCTTTAATTGTCGCTTCTGAAACATCGAGTTCATAGGCAATTTGCTTATTCAACAAGCCTTCTGCCACCATCATCAATACACGGAACTGCTGTGGGGTCAAAGACTGAATACGCTCAGCCAAAGCTGTTTCATCCGCTGCACGTGGGTCAAAGTTCATGTTCGCAGGTAAATTTGGTGGTAACCAAATTTCGCCATCTAAGACTTCACGAATGGCTTCGCCAATATGACTTGGGTGTGCTGATTTTGGAATATAGCCCATTGCACCATGTGCAATTGAACGTTGAATAATCGAAGTTTCTTCATGTGCAGAAACCACAATAATCGGCAATGATGGATACTGAGCACGGACATGTACCAATGCTGAAAAGCCTGAAGCACCAGGTAAGTTTAAATCCAATAACACCAAGTCAGGTTCAGGACCTTTTTCAAGGCGTTCATAGAATTCGTTTACTGCAGCTGTCTCATGAATCTGAGCTTGCGGTAAGCTATAACGAACAGCTTGGATCAACGCATGGCGAAACAGCGGATGGTCATCAACGATTAATATATTCATAAGCAACGAGAGATTTCGAGTGCACTAGTCTTGACTATTCTAACCATACAAGTGCCGATAAGGATATGCAAAGTATAACTTTTTTTCACTTTATCACGCTTTATGCACTAAAACGGCAGCAAATTCAGTTCAATCCCACAATATAAATAACTAATCACATTTTGATATAAATTTTATACTCATAATGAAAAACCTTATTTAAACTAAATATATATTTTGATTTCAAATGTTTGAAAAAAAATTGGAGTCCATTTGAAACACAAAAAAGATATATCTTAAAATCTGATAACTTAACGCTATTTCTTTATTTTACAGTCTAAGCCGAGATATTAGATAAATAAGCCCATTCCGAGATACAACATTTTAGGGCTTTTCTTATGTCAACTTTACTGCAAAAACCACTCAATATTGTCGCTGTGTCAGGTGGTTTAAATACCCCGTCTAAAACTGAAGCGCTAGTGCAAGAAATTTTAAATGAACTGGGCGATGCAACCCCAATCCATGTACATTTTATTAAGTTTAGTGAAATTGGACATTTACTTGGTGGCGCAATTTACCGCAACCAACTGCCACAACGTGTGCAAGATGACTTAGCCGCGGTCGAAGCTGCTGATGCATTGATTGTTGGAACACCAGTTTACCGCGCCTCTTTTACGGGCTTGTTTAAACATTTTTTCGACTTTGTTGAACAAACAGCACTGGTCGATGTACCAGTACTACTTGCCGCATCGGGTGGCAGTGAACGCCATGCACTGGTACTGGAACACCAACTTCGCCCACTCTTCAGTTTCTTCCAAGCGCAAACGTTACCGATTGGCGTCTATGCCACAGACAAAGACTTTACCCCAGCGTATACCATCCAAAGTGAATTATTACGAGATCGGATTACTCTTGCGGTAGCTCGTGCTTTACCCATCCTAGAATGGGCACCTGCGAAAGGTCAGCGTGCAGAAGTGGTGAAAGAAAAGACCCAACTAGCCAATCAGAACTTGGGTATCAACACGCAAATTGAACAAGACGATGTACTGCCTTCAGCAGCGGTCCCAAATTTAGATGCAGCTGAGTCTCGCTTGCATCAGAAAAAAGCCAAACCACAAGTCGCTTAACGCAAAAAGCATGGAGAGGGTTTTCACATGTCGCAACAGAATAAAAATATTACGTTTGCTTATTGGGTACCCAATGTCAGCGGTGGCTTAGTGGTAAGTAATATTGAGCAACGCACAGATTGGAGCTATGACTATAACGTCCGTTTAGCGCAGACTGCGGAAAAGAATGGCTTTGACTATGCTCTAACTCAGATTCGTTTTACTGCGGGTTATAACGCAGAAAACCAACATGAATCGGTCAGTTTTAGTCACGGTATTTTAGCCAAAACCAGCAAACTCAAAGTGATTGCAGCCATTTTACCTGGCCCGTGGAAACCCGTGCTTGCCGCAAAACAGCTTGCAACCATCGACCACTTAACTCAAGGACGTATTGCGATTAATGTGGTCAGTGGTTGGTTCCGCGGCGAATTTGATGCCATTGGTGAAGCATGGCCTGAACATGACCAACGCTATGCCCGCTCGGAAGAATTTATTCGTGCATTAAAAGGTGTTTGGACCCAAGACAACTATAGTTTCAATGGAAAATACTACCAGTTCAAAGACTACACCTTGTCACCCAAACCTGTGCAGAAGCCACACATTGAAATTTTCCAAGGCGGCAGTTCTCGTGCTGCACGGGATATGGCATCGCGGGTTTCAGACTGGTATTTCACCAATGGCAATACCCCTGAGGAGCTTAAAAAACAGATTGATGATATTCGTGCAAAAGCCCAACAGAATGGCCATCAGGTCAAAATTGGGGTGAATGCTTTTATCATTGCCCGAGATACCGAGGAAGAAGCGCAAAGTGTTCTGCAAGAAATTATTGATAAAGCGAATATTCAAGCGGTTCATGCCTTTGGCGATGCCACCCGTGAGGCGGGTGCTGCAACACTTGAAGGTGAAGGCAATTGGGCCAAATCGACCTTTGAAGATTTGGTTCAATACAATGATGGCTTTAAAACCAATTTGATTGGTACACCACGCCAAATTGCGGAACGTATTGTGGAATTAAAAGCCGTTGGGGTGGATTTAATCCTTTCAGGTTTTTTACATTTTATCGAAGAGGTTGAATACTTCGGTGCCAAAGTGTTGCCATTGGTTCGTGAGTTGGAAGCTCAACAGCAATCCGTTGAGACTGCCAAATCTGCTTAGCTCGGTAAGCAGCAGACACGAACTAAAAAAATAATAATGATAGGTGACTCTATTCTTCCCTCAAGGCTCGGCTTGAGGGTTTTTTTATTGGTGTATAATCCGTACAAAGTAAAAAATAACCCCTTGATATGAACAACAACCCACTCTTGAAATTCATCAATCTCTCTTTGTCCTTTTTATGGGGCTATCAAGGTCTAATTCCTAAAATTCTTTTTATCAATCCCGATGAAATTGCCATTTGGCAAACTTTTGGATTTTCCTACGCGCAGGCTCAACTGGCAGGTCAGCTCTCAGGTGTGCTTGAGTGTGTTTTTGCTTTATTGCTTCTGTTTAGCTCCAGTAAATATCTGCATTACCTCAGTATCTTTAGCTTAGTGTTTTTATTCGCATTGGTCACTTTTCTGATACCAGACAGTCTTGTTCGTGCTTTTAATCCTGTGGTCATGAATATTGCCATGATTAGTTTATCCGTTTGTTATTGTATGCTTCGCAATCAGGAAACGGCTTCCTTTAGTACACAAAATAAAGGATCAATATGACTTCAAAATCAGGTTGCATCGTCATTACAGGCAGTTCTAAAGGTATCGGCTTGGGTTTAGCTCATGCCTTCTTAGAACAACAACAAGCCGTGGTAATATCTAGTCGAAATAGCACAGATTTGCACAGTGCACTGCAACAGTTGCGACATTGCTTTCCCACTGCGCAGATTTATGCCGTCACGTGTGATGTCACACAGATCCATGAAGTACAAACGCTTTGGGATGAAGCTGTTCAACAATTTGGCGCTGTTCAGATTTGGATTAATAATGCAGGCAGTTGTACGGCGACTCTGGACTTTAAAGATCTCGCAGCAGCAGACATACAGACGGTGGTTCAAACCAATATTCTCGGCAGTATGTTCGGCTCACAAGTGGCCTTAAACGGCATGTTGGCACAAGGCTATGGTCAAATTTTCAATATGGAAGGTTGGGGTACTCGCGGCGAGTGGAGTGCAGGCATGACGACCTATGCTACCACTAAACGTGCCCTAGGTTACTTTAGTCAAGCCCTGTTTAAAGAAACCAAACAGACCCACATTCAAGTCGGCACACTCAGCCCCGGAATGGTAGCAACCGATCTACTGGTATCCTCTTGGCAAAATGGCAATGTGCAACACTGGAACAAAATGAAAAGGCTATTCTTTTTTATTATTGATCCCCCCGAAGTGGTCTGTCGCTATTTGGCTCAACGTATTTTAGAAAATAAACGTCGCCATAGTCGCATCGTATGGATGACGCCCTTACGTCTGTTGCTCCGATTTTTGCGGCCCTATTATTGGCGGCGGAATCCCATCAAAGATACAGCTTTAGCGCATCTCCATTCAAAATAATGCCACATCAAGTGATAGATCATTTACATTAAACATAAACCCCGAATTAGGAAGACTTCTGATGTACACAGGTATCGTACAAGGCTTAGAGAAAATCTTAGATGTCCGTCAAGGTGATGGCTTTAGCACCCTTGTGGTTTCAAATACCCACAACTTTTTTCACGATGTCTTCATCGGTGCAAGTGTAGCCATTAACGGCACCTGCTTAACCGCGACGCATATTGATCTTACCGCCAATCAAGTCCATTTTGATGTCTCGGATTTGACTCGACGCCTGACCACTTTAGGGACTTTACAGGCAGGAGATGAGGTGAATATCGAACGTTCAGCCAAAGTTGGGATGGAAAATGGGGGGCACAACTTGTATGGACATATCGAAGGAACAGCCACGGTCAAGCAGCTGAGCCGCCACGGCGAGACCTTACATGTGGATCTCCATATTCCAGAAGGCAATATCAAATACTTTTTCTTAAAAGGCTTTATTGGTCTGAATGGTTGTAGCCTCACCGTCAACCGTGTTGATCGTAACAGCCATGAAATTTCAGTCGATTTGATTCCTGAAACCTTACGTTTAACCACGTGGGCATCGGTACAAGTCGGCGATGCGGTCAATTATGAAATTGATCAAATGACACGGACGATGGTCGATACTTTAGAGAATATCCATCAGCGTTAAGATCGCTCTTCTATCTAATTCGACTGCATCCTATATACATGTTTGTAGCTCAATCCAGACCTGTTTTTGCTTATGCTTAAATAAAAATACCGTCTGCTTAAGACGGTATTTTTTAAGCCGATTTTAGCCGTTTGGATATACTTCTTTAATCAACACCTCGACCACTTGTGGTTCAGCCAGCGTCGATGTATCGCCCAAACTATCTAACTCGTTCGCTGCAATTTTTCTTAAAATACGCCGCATGATTTTGCCTGAACGTGTTTTGGGTAAAGACGGTGCCCAATGTAAGGCATCTGGTGTCGCCACAGGACCGAGTACCTTTCTTACCCACTGAATCAGCTCTGCACGGAGTTCTTCCGTTTGCGCTGTGCCCGCTTGTAAAGTGACAAAGGAACAAATTCCCTGCCCTTTGATGTCATGTGGCATTCCCACCACCGCAGCCTCAGCCACCGCCTCATGTGCCACCAAAGCACTTTCCACTTCAGCCGTGCCTAAGCGGTGCCCTGACACATTCAGCACATCATCCACTCGCCCTGTGATCCAGTAGTAACCATCTTTATCACGACGAGCACCATCACCCGTGAAATACGTTCCTGGATAGGTTGCAAAATATGCTTCGATAAACCGCTCAGGATCCCCCCAAATGGTTCGCATTTGTCCCGGCCATGAATCCTTAATCACCAGATTGCCTTCAGCCTCTCCTTCTAACTCGTTACCTTCAGCATCGACCAAAGCAGGTTGAATCCCAAATAAAGGACGCGTTGCAGACCCCGGTTTCAGTGGTGTCGCACCCGGAAGTGGAGAAATCAAAATCCCGCCTGTTTCGGTTTGCCACCAAGTATCCACCACTGGGCAACGGCTTTCTCCCACTACCGTATAGTACCAATTCCATGCTTCAGGGTTGATCGGCTCTCCAACGGAACCAATCAAACGTAAACTGCTACGATCACTCTCACGAACAAAGGCATCCCCTTCACGCATCATGGCGCGGATCGCTGTTGGTGCCGTATATAAAATCGTCACATTGTGTTTGTCGACAATATGCCCAGTTCGCGCCCAACTTGGATACTGTGGAATTCCCTCAAACATCACCGTTGTCGTTCCATTCGACAAGGGTCCATACAGTACATAAGAGTGTCCCGTAATCCAGCCCACATCGGCGGTACACCAAAACACATCATCTTGTTTTAAGTCGAATACTTCGCGGAAGGTGCTATTCACATAGGTTAAATAACCCCCTGTGGTATGCAGTACGCCTTTCGGTTTACCCGTTGAACCTGAGGTATATAAAATAAACAGTGGATCTTCTGCATTCATCGGTTCAGGTGGACAGATCTCGTTGACGGTCATGATTTCCATGTGATACCACAAATCACGCCCTTCTTTCAGCGTGATCGGATTACCTGTCCGATGTACCACAATCACGTTTTGTACCGAGTCTGTACCGGGTAGATTCAATGCCGCATCTACATTTTCTTTCAGCGGAATCGGTTTACCCCCGCGCATTCCAGAGTCTGCGGTAATCACAATTTTAGCTTGGCTGTCATCAATTCGGCTCGCCAATGAGTCAGGCGAAAAGCCACCAAACACCACACAATGCACGGCACCGATTCGGGCACAGGCCAACATCGAAATGGCTGCTTCTGAAATCATCGGCATATACAGCACCACACGATCGCCTTTTACCACACCATGCTTTTTCAGGACATTGGCGAAACGACATACTTCATCATACAGTTCAGTATAGGAAATAATCTTATGGCGTGAAGGATGGTCACCTTCCCAGATAATCGCAGGTTTATACGGATGCTCTTTTAAATGTCGATCAAGACAGTTGGCGCTTAAGTTCAGTTGACCATCTGCAAACCATTCAATTTTAAAATTGTCTTTATCATAACTGGTGTTTTTAACTTGACTAAACGGCTTGATCCAATCCAGCTTCAAAGCTTGTTCAGCCCAATATTCATCAGGTTGTTCTAGTGATTTTTGATAACGCTCAAAATATTCTTGCTCATTGGTGCGTGCAGTTTTTTCAAATTCAGCAGGTACAGGATAGACTTCTTTCATATCATACTTCCTTATATTCTGGCTCTCATCGCGAGAGCTTATGCCACAGTTATTGGTTTTTTATTGGACTGCATAACCACAGTATGACGATTGTTTTTTAAACAGATCAACACGGCTTTGGTCGTATATTATTTCTACAATTTAAAACACATTTTATAGTGATCTTTCAATGAGTTCCTGTGTCAAATCCGTAACATGAACAGCCCAAGAGGCTGTAAATAGGTGCGATCTGATCTTTTTTTAGTATATTGTTACATTTAAGCGTTCTATGGCCGATATAGCAGCACTAAGCACACCTTAATCCAAAATTTAACCGAGCTAAAAATGAAGAGAATGGTTGATTTAGCATTGTCATCAGCCAATGCGCCAATCTCATACGTTTTTCTCTATTAAATACACACAATTTTCAGGCAAAATATGCCAAATTTTCAGTGATTGGAAGACCAGTGTCAGAACAAACCAATACTTTGAGCGAGGTTGCTCAAGGTACGTCAGAGATGCTACATGACGCGACAGCGAAAACCACGCAAAGCGTAATCGCACATACTGCAAAATATAATGATGCCTATTCGACGATTGACAAATTTGTCGATAGTTTTTGGGAACGTATGCCTTATTTTTGTATTGCGCTGATTACGTTTATCATTTTTTATCTACTCTCTAAGCTGTTCAAACTGTTTGTTCGTAAAGCACTGTCTGATCGCTCCTATACCAAGCAGAATCTTGTTCTAGTCCTAAACCGTGTCGGCAGTTCAGCCATCATCTTTATTGGTTTTCTGATTGCTATGGTGATTGCAATTCCTGGTTTCACACCCGGTCAGCTGATGAGTGCTTTAGGGATTGGCTCAGTTGCCATTGGTTTTGCTTTTAAAGATATCTTCCAAAATTTGCTTTCGGGAATTCTCATTTTATTGAGTGAACCCTTTAAAATAGGTGATGACATCATCGTCTCGGGTATGGAAGGCAATGTTGAGGATATTCAAATTCGTGCCACTTACTTACGCGCCCCAGATGGTCGTCGTATTGTGATCCCAAATGCAACTG
The DNA here is from genome assembly GCF_003231195.1 of Acinetobacter sp. WCHAc060042. Taxonomy (NCBI): domain Bacteria; kingdom Pseudomonadati; phylum Pseudomonadota; class Gammaproteobacteria; order Moraxellales; family Moraxellaceae; genus Acinetobacter; species Acinetobacter sp. WCHAc060042. The sequence goes on along the minus strand of NZ_QKVN01000012.1, from coordinate 74,315 downwards.
TGTATACCAGCGCTGTTACGGTCAACACTGCCTATCCACGTCGTCGCTGTGAGTTCTTGGTCGGTATTGGTTATGAAGATGATATCAAAAAAGCCAAAGATATTATTTTAGGCATTTTAGACCGAGATACGACTATTTTAAGTCAGCCGGGTTTTAGTGTGAACGTCGCTGCACTTGCAGATTTTTCGGTTAACCTTAAAGTTCAATGGTGGGTTAACACCACAGAAACCACGGTATCTGGCTCAATCAGTGCTGTACAAGAATATGTCGTGGAAGCTTTTGCTGAACATGATATTTCTATCCCATACCCTGTTCAAGAAGTTCGCGTAGCGAAGAATGACAGCTATCCAATGGATGCTTCAACCGCCAAATAAGCGTCCTAAGACATAAGGGATCACGGTTTCAGTCCGAATAATACGGTTGCCTAAGCTCATCGCTTGGCAGCCGTTTTTTACCAGTAATTCAACTTCGTAAGGTATAAATCCACCTTCAGGCCCAATCACAATTGTACAGGGATGTTGAATTGCACTCGGCATTTTGGTCTCGCTGTAGGGATGTGCCACATAGGCAGGACAATCGGCCGAAATCAGACTTGGCAATTGATCTTCAACAAAAGGCTTAAAGCGTTTATAAATTTCAATTTTCGGCGCAACCGTATCACCGGCCTGCTCTAACCCCAAAGTCACATATTGATCCAACTGTTGTAAAAATGGGGTTTGCCAATAACTTTTATCGACCCGATAGCTGTGCAGCAAAATAATTTTCTCAACCCCTAAAGTCACCACATCCATAATCAAACGACGTAGAACTTTAGGGCGTGGCATTGCGACAATTAAAGTCACTGGCAGTTTGGCAGGTACAGACTCTTCATGTAAGGGTTTTATACGTACAGCTGTTTCGGAAACATCAACCACTTGCGTAAGATAACGCTTTCCATTTTGTATCCCGACTTTTAAAGTATCGCCGACTTTAAGCTCTAAATGACGATGTAAATGTTCAAGCTGACGCTTGGCACTAATGGACCAGAGTTCAGATTCAGTTTGGCGCGGGTCTAAGAGAACGATATTCATAATAAATAGAAAGAATCCAAACAGTGAAGGCCTAATCAGCACATGCCATCGTGAACGGCGACAAGGATGTCGCCCGCTGTGCTGAAGTACAGGATGTACCTTCAGCACAGCAAAAGATTTTTGCTACTTTTCATCTTTGAAAAGTAGGAGCCACTTACGCAAAGCCATCCATAAAATCTACAGTATTTATAGTAATGACAAACTCACTCAAATTTTATAAATAAGCATCAATCACTTGAATATGCTTTTTCAAAGAACCCGTATTCAACTGCATAATCTTTTGTGCAGATTGATTCAGTGTATTCGCTTGCTCAATATCCTCTAACAGTGTCATCAACACTGCGGCAGCCTGTTCAGCATCATCAACAACTTTCACTGCATCAGCTTGTACAAACTCATCAACAATACTTTGGAAATTAAAATAGTTTTTGCCCAAAACTGTTGGCACATTTAACGCAATCGGCTCTAAAATATTATGCCCACCCCCGGGTTCATTCAGCGAGCCACCGACAAAACAGGTATTCGATAAGGCATACCATAACCACATCTCTCCCATTGAATCGGCTAAATAGACTTGAGTTTTTGCTTCTATTCTTTGTCCCGTACTTCTGCGAGTGGTGTTTAAATTTAAACTTTGCGTGACATTAAAGACCTCATCAAAACGCTCTGGATGACGCGGTACCACAATACACAACAGTTCAGGCTGTGCATCCAAATACGGCTTAAACGCACTTAACAATTTTTGTTCTTCAGGTGCATGAGTACTGGCCATAGTGATGATCTTACGTCCAGCCAATGACCATTCTTGCCTGAGCTGAGCCGCCTGTTTAACAAATGATTCAGGCGCATGAATATCAAACTTAATACTCCCCACCACCTGCGTCTTTGACTGAACTGCACCGAGCCGGATAAAGCGCTCCGCAGTTGCATGATCTTGTGCCAAGAGCTGATCTAGTCCGTGTAACATTGGTTGCGTCAGGCTAGATACTTTGGCATAGCCTTTGGCTGATTTTTCAGAAAGACGGGCATTCATCAAAATACATGGCACCTGACTCTGCCCCGCTTGGGCAATTAAATTTGGCCACAGTTCCGTCTCCACCAAAGCCAAGAGTTTAGGCTGATACAATGCAAAGAACTGACGAACTAAGGGCTTCTGATCTGCAGGTAAATATACCGCTTGGAACAGGTCTAAATAAGGTGCTTTTAAAAAGAGTGATTTGGCCCGTGCCTGACCCGTTTTGGTGGTATTGGTTACCAAGACTGGATGACCCGCTTTTAAGTAATGTTCGATGAGAGGTTGCGCTGCGTTGGTTTCCCCCACAGATACCACATGGAACCAAATCGCTTGGCGATTTTTAACGGGTTGAAATGGCCCGAAACGTTCGAGACATTCTTGTTGAAACTGTTCTGTACTCTCTGCACGTTTTTTTATTTTAGACTTATACAGCGGTTTGATCAGCGCAAGTGCTGCGTTATACCAAAAAGGAGTAGCCAAATACGTGCTCCAAAAATCAATGCAAAAATAAAACAGCGCAACTCATGCCATGAAATGAATTGCGCTGTTATCTTGTCGCGAATTTAACGGAAAAGCAATTTAAACCGCAGCAGTTTCCATTTCAGCTAAAGTCGGATAGTCCACATAGCCTGCCGCGACATCCGTTCCAATCATATTTTCCAGTTTCAGTTCATTCAGTGGCGCATCTTGCAGTAGACGCTCATACAGGTCTGGATTGGCAATATAGTCTTTACCCCAAGACACTGCATCGGCCTGACCCGATGCCAACAGATCAATCGCATCTTCACGGCTTAAACGCATATTGGCAATCAATGGTACACCACCCGAACGTTGTTTGAGGTACGTACTGATACTGTCATCAGCCAAATATTCACGGGTAAAGAAAAACGCAATCTGACGTTGACCCAGTTGCTCTAGTGCATAACCAAAGGTTTCACGTGGATCATCATCGCCCATGTCATGCTCATCACCACGTGGAGCTAGATGCACCCCAACACGACCTGCACCCCAGACTTCAATCAATGCATCCACCACTTCAAGCAACAAACGCGCACGATTTTCTACGCTGCCACCATATTGATCTTTACGTAGATTGGTTGAGCTTTGTAAAAACTGATCAATCAAATAACCATTGGCCGCATGCAGTTCCACACCATCAAAGCCCGCCGCTTTAGCATAAACCGCTGCTTGCTTGTACTGCTCAACAATGCTTTGAATTTCAGCAATCTCTAATGCACGAGGAACCACATATTCACGTTTTGGACGTAATAAACTGACATAGCCCTTTTGTTGTACGCTACTTGCAGAAACTGGAGTTTCGCCATCCAATAAATCAGGGTGCGATACACGACCGACATGCCACAACTGCGCCACAATTAAGCCCGCTTTGTCATGTACCGCTTGAGTCACCTGTTTCCAGCCTTCAACTTGTGCTTCATTAAATAGCCCCGGTGTATTCAAATAGCCATTGGCTTCTTCCGAAATCACGGTCGCTTCAGAAATAATCAAACCTGCACTTGCACGCTGTGCATAATACTCTGCCATCATGGCTGTGGGCACACGGTCTGCTGTTGCACGACTACGCGTTAATGGAGCCATAATGACGCGGTTTTTTAAGTGTAAATCACCCAAAGTTAAAGGAGTATTCAGTTCAGCCATAGTCGCCTCGATCGCCACTTTTTTCAATTAAAGTGAACGTTGCAAATGTTCGATATATTGCTGAATCAACGCTTCATTGCGCGAAAAATATGACCACTGTCCATTTTTCTCGACTTGAATTAAACCGGCCTGCTGTAACACAGATAAATGGTTCGACATCGTCGATTGCGACACATTGCCCAACCGCTCGATATGACCTGCACATACGCCCCGTTTAAAGTCACCACATTCGTCGCTCGATAAAAATTGTTCAGGCTTTTTTAACCATTCCAAAATCTGACGACGCGTCGGATTAGCCAAGGCTTTAAAAATTAAATCTATATCCATACTCAAGACACGTTTAATGGGCAGCAAAGCGTGATTCAGTTTCTTTCATCTAATATATCGTATTTTTTCGATTTTAATATCGAATTTTTTAGATATATTGTAAAATAACTTTTAACGCTTTGCTTTCATTCATTATTTAAATTACAAACCTTGTTTTAAGCTGGCTTCAATAAACTTATCAAGGTCACCATCTAGTACTGCACCTGTATTAGAATTTTCAACACCAGTACGTAAGTCTTTAATACGTGAGTCATCCAAAACATAAGAACGAATCTGACTGCCCCAACCGATATCTGACTTCGAGTCTTCAAGTGCTTGAGCCGCTTCGTTACGTTTGCTCATTTCCAACTCATACAACTTCGCACGTAACTGTTTCCATGCATGATCACGGTTGGCATGTTGTGAACGTTGGTTCTGACATGCCACCACAATCCCTGTCGGTGCGTGGGTTAAACGTACCGCAGAGTCTGTTTTGTTAATGTGCTGACCACCAGCACCTGAAGCGCGGTAAGTATCTGTACGCACGTCAGATGGGTTGATATCAATTTCAATATTGTCATCAACTTCTGGCGACACAAACACAGCAGAGAACGAGGTGTGACGGCGGTTACCTGAGTCAAATGGCGATTTTCGAACTAAACGATGCACGCCCGATTCAGTACGCAACCAACCATAAGCATATTCACCTTCCACACGAATCGTTGCTGACTTAATCCCGGCGACATCACCGTCTGACTCTTCCATCAATTCAGCTTTAAAACCATGACGTTCAATCCAGCGCATGTACATACGCAGTAACATTGAAGCCCAGTCTTGCGCTTCTGTACCCCCTGAACCTGCTTGAATTTCCACATAACATGGGTTCGGGTCCATTGGGTTGCTGAACATACGGCGGAATTCAAGCTTCGCTAATTCTTCTTCTGCAGAATTCAATTCAGCCTGAACATCAGCCAGCAGACTCTCATCATCGGCCTCGACTGCCAAATCGAGCATCGCTTCTGCGTCTTCAAGCTGTGTTGCCAAACCATCTAACACGTTTAAGACGTTTTCAAGTTCGCCTTTTTCTTTGGCCATCGCTTGCGCACGGCTTTGATCATTCCAAATCGCTGGATCTTCTAATTCACGGAGAACCTCTTCTAAACGCTCTTTTTTCAGATCGTAGTCAAAGATACCCCCGTAATGTGAGACCACGGTCGTTTAAGTCTTTTAATTGGTTTAGATACGGATTAATTTCCACGTGAATTACTCTCAATCAATATAAAGCGAAAAAATAGTCGCTGATTATAGCACACTCAGTGGCTGTGATTATTCATCTCAAACCCGACACAACTGGCTCTTCTTCATAAGATGGAAAGTTAACCTTCAGTCAAGAAAGTGATTACTTCAATGAGCAAGCAAATCTCTATATGCTTCAGCAACCACATAAAACAAATCTGAGAGCATTTCTCAGCAGACAAATGGGCTAAACATTTTGGCCTAAAATTGTATAAAATATGGACAAAAATTATGAAGTCCACAGAATCTACACAATTTTAATAAAACAAAACATTATAAAAATATAATTTATTATCAATTATTTAAATATGAAAAATTACATGATGTAACCATGGATACAGAGCATTAACTTTCCATTGGTTGACGCTTTTTTATTTTGACCTAGACTGAAGTTGTAACAAAAAATTTAAATATCGGTCCACTTTCGAGGGGTACATTCCATGAAAAAATTAGCAATTGCTTCAGCACTTCTTTCAGCTTTGGCAATCACAGGTACTGCGCATGCCTACCAAGCAGAAGTCGGTGCTTCTGCTGGCCTAATTGATCCAGACAATGGTAGTTCAAGCGGCTCTTTTGGTGTGGATGGTACATACTACTTTAACCCCGTACAAACTCGTAATGCGCCACTTGCAGAAGCAGCATTCTTAGATCGTGCCAGTAATGTAAATGCCAAATACCAATACGATGAAGTTGGTGATGATGAACGTCAGCAATATGGCATTGGTGCAGAATTCTTCATTCCGAACTCAGACTTCTACCTCGGTGGTAAAGTTGGACGTGATGATTATTCTTTTGATAATGGCGGTGACTTTGATACTACAGTTTATAGTGCTGAAGTCGGTTATTTACCTGCTCCAGGTTTATTAATCGCTGCGGGTCTAAAGGGTTATGATAACGATTATGACGATGGCGTAGACCCAACTTTACGTGCCAAATATGTCACAACACTCAGTAATGGTAAAGACATAAACTTAGAAGCAGGTGCCGCTTTCGGAGACCTTGATGAATATAACCTTAAAGGCGATTATTTCATCGACAAAACTTTAAGCTTAGGGGCTGACTATTACAGCAATGATCTGACTGATACCAATGAATTCGGTATCAATGCTCGTAAATTCTTCACTCCACAAGTCAGCCTTGAAGGCCGTGTTGGTTTTGGTGAAGTCGGCAACAACGACTACAACAAATTCGGTGTAGCTGCGAAATACCGCTTCTAAAACCACTCAATTAAGGTTTGAAAACAAAAGCCCATTCTCGAATGGGCTTTTTTCATTTCTATAAAGCATTGTTATAAATAAAGATTGACTCTCTGCTACTTTTTTGTACACTGCGTTACAACTGTCATAGAACAGTCATTATTCTTATAACAAAGAGAGAATCTCTAAAATGCTTAAAAAACTTGCGCTTACTACAGCACTGATTGCGAGCTTCGGGACTGCACATGCTTACCAAGGTGAAATTGGTGGCACCATTGCTGTCGTTGATCCTGATCATGGGGATACTGCAACAGGTTTTGGTGTAGATGGCATCTACTACTTCAACCCTGTTCAAGTCAAAAACAATCCGCTGAATGAAGCTGCTTTTTTAAACCGCTCCAGTAATCTCAATGGCGCAGTTTCTTATATTGACTATGATATCTATGAAGTCACTGCTTTTAATGTTGGACTCGAATATTTTGTGCCAAACTCAGATTTTTATATCAACGGGAATATTGGACAAACCAAACATGAAATGGATGATGTTGAAGATCTAGATACAACAATTTATTCTGCTGAGCTTGGCTACCTTCCCGTTCCAGGCCTATTGGTTGCAGTCGGTTTATTCGGATATGATAATGATTATGGCGACGATGTAGACCCAACCTTACGTGCAAAATATGTCACCCAAGTCGGCACCTACGACATGAATTTTGAAGGTGGTGCATCTTTTGGCGATATTGATGCTTATAACTTAGCTGCTGACTTATATTTAGATAAAACCTTGAGCGTTGGTCTCGGTTTTTCTGATACAGACGAAGAAGATGCTGACGTATTTACCATTCGTGCGAAAAAATTCTTCACACAACAGGTTAGCCTAGAAGGTTCAGTTGACTTTGCTGATGAAGGCAATATATTCGGTTTACGTGGTGCTTACCGCTTCTAATTGAAACAAAAATGTATTTAAAAAAACCGCTCTATAGAGCGGTTTTTTAATGTTGTTCTAAATGCAAAATGCGAAGTTGTACACTGACATTGCCACGAAATTCATTTTTATCCAACTCATAGACCAAACGAACTTGATGATTCATCTCATTAAACTGGTACTTGTCCGCTGCATTAAAAGCAATAGCATCAACCACCTGACCATTATCTAAAGCAAGGCGTAATTTTAAATGCACTTCTTTCAACCAACGGAAATCTAAAATCTGAAAATTTCCTTCAAAAATCGGGGCTGGAAACTTTTGCCCCCATGGGCTGAGTTGTTGCAAAATATTGACCGTCTCAACCTGAATATTTTGCGCAGGGAGCTCACCATCAGTCCATAAAGTGGCTGTAAATAAACGTTCATCCTGAGCTGCCATCAGTGCTTCAAAAGCCTGTTTAAACTCTTCAAAATGGCTTTTTTGAATGGTTAATCCTGCTGCTGCTGCATGACCACCAAAGTGGCTGACCAAATATGGATATTGCTCAGCAACACACTCAATGGCATCTCGAATATGAATCCCTTCTATCGAGCGCGCTGAACCTTTGATATGTATCCCGTCTTCATCTGCTGCAAACACAATACTTGGACGGTGAAACTGTTCTTTTAAGCGCCCCGCAACAATGCCTATCACCCCCTGATGCCAATGTGGCTCGAACATCAGTAAGGCCGCAGGTAAAGCCGTATCATCCAGTTGAATCTGATCTAAGGCTGTTAAAGCCTCCTGCTTTATCGTCGCTTCAACCTGACGACGCTCCACATTCAACTGATTCAGTTGCTCCGCCAATGGATAAGCAGTAGCAAAGTCCTGTGCCAATAGACATTCAATCCCGATATCCATGGTTTCCATGCGACCTGCCGCATTAATACGTGGTCCCAGTACAAATCCCAAATCTTGCGCTTTTAAAGTTGTAGCCTCTCGCCCTGCAATCTCGAGTAATGCACTGATGCCAGGACGACATAAATGCTGCTGAATTCTCTTCAGCCCGACATCGACCAAAATACGATTATTGTAATCAAGACTGGCAACATCGGCATAAGTTCCCAAGGCCACCAAATCCAGATACTGACTCATGACGGCCGAAGACTTATTGAGTTTTTTACGATAGCTCGATAAGTTGGCTAAAACATAAAAGGCAACCCCCACACCTGCCAAAGCTTTACTTGGAAAATCACAGCCCAACTGGTTTGGATTGACTACCGCTTCAGCATTCGGTGTGGGTTTAGTGGTCAAGTGATGATCGGTAATAATCACTTGCATACCATGATCTTGCGCTTGTTTCACACCGTCATGGCTGGAAATACCATTATCAACCGTAATCAATAAATCAGGTGTAAAGGTGGTAAATGCCAAATCTGCAATCGCTGGGGTTAAGCCATAACCATATTTAAAGCGGTCTGGAACCAGATACTCTACCTGTGCCCCCATCTCACGCAAAGCCAAGACCATCAAAGCCGTACTGGTTGCACCATCTGCATCATAATCGCCGACAATGACGATTTTATGATGCTGATCCATTGCAGCATCTATCAACTGAATAGCTTCGTTTAAGCCTTTCATATTAGGTGCTAGTAGATGCTTAAGCTTTAATTCCAGTTCTTGTGCTGACGCTACACCACGACGAGCTAAAATTTCTGCAATAAACGCAGGAACATCCTGAAATAATTCAGGACGGCTAATGAAGGGTCTTTGCTTAATTTGAATGGATGACATTTATGGCATCAAACGCTTCAACAGCCAAACATCGTGCTGTTTTTCATAACTTAAGCGGTCATGCAAACGGTTCGGGCGCCCCTGCCAAAACTCATAGTAGTCTGGCTCAAGACGGTAGCCACCCCAAAATAGTGGTTTATTCAGTTCCGATTTACCTTCAACTTGGCTTTGCAATTGCTCAAAACGTTGTTGCAATACCTCACGACTTTCAATTACGCCACTTTGGGGTGTACTGATATGTGCCGCAATTTGGCTATCTCGTGGACGCTTATGATAGTAGTCTGTCGATTCCGCTTCAGAAATTTTGACCACTTTACCCCCAATGCGAATTTGACGCTCCTGCTCCTGCCAATAGAACAGTAACTCTGCATACGGATTTTCAGCCAAATCATTGCCTTTTTGGCTATCATAATTGGTATAAAAATCATATCCAGCTTCGGTTGCACCTCGTAAGAGAACAGTCCGCACATGTGGACGACCCTGCCCACTCGCTGTTGCCAGCGACATCGCATAAGGCTCATGCAATTGTGCTTCTAGTGCATGATTGAACCAAAGTAAAAACTGGGCATGTGGATGGGTTTCTACTCGTGCTTCGTACAACTCACCTTTTTGGTAACTTAAACGAAGCTCGCTGAGATCTTTAATTAAATCAGTCATTTTTCAACTCCTTACTAAGCTGCATTCGCACGTACGGCATCAGCCAATGTATGAGCTAAAGTACTAACTTCATCGAGATCATCCCCTTCCACCATGACACGAATCACAGGTTCAGTCCCTGACTTGCGAATCAACAAACGACCACGACCTTTGAGTTGTTGCTCTGCTTTATCAAATTCAGCCACCAAAGCAGGCACTGCATAAGGATCAAACATCGCCTCTAAACGGACATTCACCAACACATTCGGTAAAAGCTTAAATTCAGCAACCAGTTCATGCAGGGCTTTCTTCTGCTCAACCATCACCGTCAACACTTGCAACGCTGCAATGATGGCATCGCCTGTCGTACTTTTATCTAGTGTTAAAATATGTCCAGATGGCTCACCACCAATAACCCAACCTTTTTCCTCTAGACCTTGTAGGACATAACGATCTCCCACTTTGGCACGTAATAATTCAACACCTGCTTTTTCTAAGGCAAGCTCTAAGGCCATATTCGACATCAGAGTACCCACAATTCCTGCTGGCTTTTTCTGCGTTTGCGTTGCGAGGATATAGAGGACATGATCTCCATCAATCAACTTGCCTGTTTTATCCACCAAAATAACCCGATCTGCATCACCATCAAATGCAATACCCAAATCAGCTTTATGCTCAACGACAGCTTTTTGTAAGCTTTCTGGATGGGTCGAACCACAACCCTTATTGATATTTAAACCATTTGGTTCATTGTGAATAGCAATGACTTTCGCACCCAATTCACGAAAAACTGCTGGCCCTACATGATAGGCAGCCCCATTGGCACAATCCACCACAATCGTTAAGTCATTTAAATCGTAGTGGTATGGAAAGGACGATTTACAAAATTCAATATAACGACCTTGTGCATCATCAACGCGAACACTTTTACCTAGGTTTTCAGTATCTTCAATGAAAATATCATTTTCTAATTCAAGGTTGATTTCTTCTTGTAGCGTATCTGGGAGTTTCTTCCCTTCACTTGAAAAAAACTTAATCCCATTATCAAAATATGGATTATGCGAAGCAGAAATGACAATCCCTAAATTTGCATGTAGAGCACGAGTCAAATGAGCGATAGCAGGGGTTGGTAGAGGCCCCAATAAATGTACATACACACCCGCAGCATTAAGACCCGATTGAAGTGCAGATTCCAAAATATAACCAGATAAACGCGGGTCTTTTCCCATGACCACCACCGGTTTAGCTTTTTTACTATGACGCTTAATCACTTTACCTGCGGCAAATCCTAACTTCAGCGCAAATTCAGGAGTAATAGGGAGAACGCCAAATTTTCCACGAATACCGTCGGTACCAAAATAACTCATGTATGTCTCACTTCTTAATGGGTGATTTGCATCATCCTTTTTCATTGTGAAATACTTTACACCAAAACGAAAAAGCCGTCATTTTTATGACGGCTTTTACATTAAACAATTGGTATAGCTGAATTAGCCAACGCGGTAGTTCGGTGCTTCTTTGGTAATTGTCACATCATGGACATGTGACTCAGACATGCCCGCAGATGTAATTTTCACAAACTTCGCATTTTGACGAAGATCTTCAATCACAGATGAACCCGTATAGCCCATAGAAGAACGTAAACCGCCCATCATTTGGTGTACGATGTTACCCATCGGGCCTTTGTATGGCACACGACCTTCGATCCCTTCTGGAACTAACTTTTCCGCACCTGCTTTAGAGTCTTGGAAATAGCGATCCGCAGAACCTGTTGCCCCTGCCATCGCGCCCAATGAACCCATACCACGATAGGCTTTATAGTAACGACCTTGGAAGAATTCAACTTCACCTGGCGCTTCTTCAGTTCCTGCAAGGAGTGAGCCAACCATAATCGTGCTCGCACCAGCGCCAATCGCTTTTGCCATATCGCCAGAGAAGCGGATACCACCATCTGCAATCAATGGAATTTGGTCTTTCAATGCATTGGCAACGCTATCAATCGCAGAAATCTGCGGCATACCAATACCAGCCACAATACGAGTGGTACAGATTGAACCTGGGCCAATACCGACTTTAACTGCGTCAGCACCTGCATCCAATAAAGCCAAAGCGGCATCGCCAGTGGCAATGTTACCGCCAATCACTTGGACTTGTGGGTAATTCGCTTTTACCCAACGTACACGCTCGATTACACCCGCAGAATGACCATGTGCAGTATCCACGACAATCGCATCCACACCCGCCTCAACCAGTGCTTCAACACGGCTTGGTGTTTCTGCACCTGTACCAACTGCAGCACCCACACGTAAACGGCCGAGGTCATCTTTACAGCTGTTTGGATAGCTTTCCGCTTTACGGAAATCAGTGACCGTAATTAAGCCTTTAAGTTCGTTGTGTTCACCCACAACCAAAACTTTTTCAATACGATGCTTTTGCAATAATGCTTGAATATTTTCTTTCGATTCACCTTCACGCACTGTCACCAAACGATCTTGGCCTGTCATGATATTGCTTACAGATTGCTCAAGGTTCGTTTCAAAGCGTGTATCACGACCAGTCACGATACCAACTACTTTGCCATCCTTCACAACAGGTACACCGCTGATATTGTTGGCTTGAGTAATCGAGATCAATTCACGCACTGTGGTTTCAGGTGTTACAGTGATTGGATCTTTCACCATTCCTGCTTCAAATTTTTTCACACGACGGACTTCTGCAGCTTGTGCAACAATATCCATGTTCTTGTGTAAAATACCAATACCACCGTTTTGCGCCATCGCAATCGCCATACGCGATTCAGTCACCGTATCCATTGCTGCTGACACAAGTGGGATATTTAAATTAATGCCGCGCGTGAATCGTGTCTTTAAAGAGACATCTTTTGGGAGAACAGTAGAGTAGGCAGGGAGTAATAGGACATCATCAAAAGTTAACGCGTCTTGAACGATGGTCAACATAACAGTCTCACTGGTAATTTCCGTGCGCTATTATAAACAAAAATAGCCTTAAATTTCATTGCAATTGCAAAAATTATTTTTTTGTCTTAGAAAAGAATATGATAAAACACGTATTTTGTTTTTGAGCTATCATTTTCACGCTTATTTTTTTATTTCTTCTTTTGCAAAGGATTTAGGTCATATTTAAAAATGAAAAAGTAGAGCCTTAGCTCCACTTTTTGCAATTAGCATACCTGATTAAACCCTTCATCATTGACCGATAAGCCTGCGTCTAGTTGCACAAAAGGAATCATATTGTGTGCACGTCGTGCTTTGTTGCATTGATCGTCAGCAATCTGAACTTCTTTACATGATGAACTCCGTTGTTCATACATACCACAACTCACCTGCTCACCAATAGCTCCATCTAGTGCAATACAACGTGGGTTTGCTTGATTCGTTCCCACCATACATGAGTACACAGCCGTCACAGGCTCGACATAGTGCTCAGGCATGGGAATACCTTCGGCCCAATAAAATGAGACTCTAAAAAAGGCACAACATGCCCCACAGCTTAAACAGGCATCTTCCGTCGGAACTTGAGACAACATCCTTTATATTCTCGTTTTCAAAAAACTTTTTTGGAAGAAAATATTAAAAAAATTGTGGTCGCCAAACAAGCAAAATTTACGACTATTTTGTCACTTAAGTGGGACAGGTAAATACACTCTCGTCCATCAAATCTGTGCCACATTCCAAACCTTCAATCCAGTCTAAGAACTGATGGATCTGCTCTTGACCAATAAAAGGGGTCCCATGTTGTGGCACGATCATTTCGATATCCATCGTGCGGACCATGTTGACCCATAAACGGATCACTTTGTTATTACACATATAGCGCTGATGAAACCCTTTCATTTTAGGAATATGCGCAGCAAAGTTTTCTAAAGGTTTTGAGGCATCATCCACCATTGATGCCCCCATATCACCTGAAAACAAAATCTTGGCAATCGGGTCATAAAACTGAAAATTGCCTACCGAATGTAGAAAATGGGCAGGTACAGCAATAATGGAAGATTGACCCAAAGTGATGACTTGACCATGATCAGGCAATTCCACCAACCGATCTAACCAGTTGCCTTTCATCCGCTCACTCATAAATGCAGAGTTCAAATGCGGTAAAAAACGTGCCCACAGTTTAGAAGCCACAACTTTTGCCTCGGTATACACTAACCAACGTGGCATTGAGGTGATAATGTCCGGATCTTGATGTGAAGCCATGACATAATCAAGATTGGTCAAACGAGTATATTTATTCAACTCCATCGTGAGTGGTACATAGGTTAAATCTCCACCCGGATCTAACACTGCAGCACGTTCATGGTCAATAATTAAAAACTGGTTCGCCTGAACGCCTTCACCTTTGACCAAGCTGGTAAAGCTAATACATTTATGTGTGCCATCATCATATAAAACCTGTGACGTTGTACGGTCAAATGCCATACCAATCCCCTCAAAATACTGTTTTTCTTAAACGACTTTTTAATGCCTACAACATATATGGATTTACACAAACTTACAATGCATTTGCGACCAATATCATTTGATATATCAATAAATTGAGGATGATTTAACAATAAAAAATCCCGATTTTTTAAGTCGGGATTGGTGATTTTTATAGTGAATTAGAAGAAATAATGCTGTACTAGTGTAGAAATACCCACAACTAAAAAAATCGCTGCACCAATTTTATGAATCAACGAAATCGGTAATTTATCTGCCAATTTATCGCCAATAAACACAGCGGGTGCATTGGCCAACATCATACCGAAAGTCGTACCCAACATGACCCAAAAAATACTGTCAAAACGTGCAGCCAAAGCTACTGTCGCAATTTGAGTCTTATCGCCAATTTCCGCTAAGAAAAATAAGATAAAGGTTGCGCCAAATACCCCAAACTTTTGCCATTTATTAATGCTTTCAGTTTCGTCCCCCAATTCATCGGGGATCAACATCCAGATCGCCATCCCAATAAAGCCAAGTGCAAGTATCCACAATAGAATTTCGGGGCTAAGTACTGTCGTAATCCATTGGCCCAACACCGCAGAGATACCATGATTGATCGTCGTCGCAAGTAAAATTGCAATTAAGATCGGGATGGGTTTACGGAAACGCGCTGCAAGTAAAAGCGCAAGCAATTGGGTCTTATCACCCATTTCAGCAAGGGCAACAATTGAAGTGGAGATGAGGAATTCATACATAGTTGAATGCTCTGGCTAGCAAAATATACCGATGACCTACCCCTCCTGCTAGCCAAAATCAAATAGATTGATGCAGAGTGGTAAATCAAAGGTCTTGCCAACAAAAGCACGACTGAAAAGTCGTTTTTGGTTCTTTGCTATGATGACCATGTTCTGTTGAACAATTATGTTGATCATCACCCCTTTACTTTGCGTAAAGAGCGGCTACTCCCCAATGAAGTGATAGCATTTTACCAAACAATCAGAACTTTTTGAATCTCTATATCCAAATTTTTTGGTAAGTCCACATCAACACACGAGCAATACCCAATATAAAAGCTAAATTCACACTTAAACAAAAAAAACCAAAAATACCCCAGCCACTTGCACCACCAACACTTTGGGCTTGATACTCCATGGCCAAAACCATAGTCGCCGCAAGCACCTCCAACCCCATGACGATATACATCACCCAGTCTGATGAAAAATCTAAGAAACTTACCCACAAACCCATTAATACAAAAACAATCAATAATATAGGCAATACAATTCGATAGATCACCAGCATCCTTGCACCTCATCTCAAATAGAATCGTTATCAGTCTAAAATTATTTTAAAAGAAAGCCTGAATCAATAAAATCACACTTATTATTATCCCAAAACATAAAAACCCCGCCTAGGCGAGGTTTTCTAAATTTAAATCATATCAGATCAACAAGCTACGGATGTCTTTTAGTAACTTGGTGAGTTTATTGGTAAAGCGTGCTGCATCTGCCCCATTGATCACACGGTGATCATAAGACAAGGACAATGGTAACATCAGCTTAGGATCAAAACCTTGCCCATTCCATACCGGTTGCATCGTTGCAGGTGAAATACCCAAGATTGCAACTTGCGGCCAGTTCACTAATGGCGTAAATGCTGTGCCACCGATTGCACCGAGACTTGAAATGGTGAAGTTTGCGCCTTGAAGATCTTTCGGCGAAAGCTTCTTATCACGGGCTTTTTGACCCAGTACACCGAGCTCCACCGCAATTTCTTTGATAGACTTTTGGTCTGGATTACGCAGTACAGGAACAGTCAAACCATCTGGTGTTGCTACAGCAATGCCCATATGAATTTCATTACGCAACAGTACAGATTTGCCATCATCAGCCAAGTGACCTGCAAAATCACGCTCTTCTTTCAACAGATGCGCAACAGCTTTAATAATGAAAGCCATAATGGTCAAGCTAATGCCATCTTTCTTAAAGTTGCCTTTAAGATCATTACGCCAAGCTTCAAGCTCAGTAATATCCGCCAAATCAAACTGAGTGACTTGTGGAATATAGTTGTTTAAAGACAACTGAGGAATAGAGACTTGTTGCAGACGTGTCAGCACTTTCTCTTCTACACCACCAAAAGCACTAAAGTCCGGCAGTTTCGGTAAGCCCGCAGTGGCAGCAACCGCCGCAACAGGTGCTGTTTGCGGTGCTGTCAAGCGACCTTTCACATAAGCAAAAATGTCATCTTTCATTAAACGTGCATGTGGACCAGAGGCTTTGACTTCTGCCAGTACTACCCCCAACTCACGCGCCAATTTACGTACCGCAGGACCCGCATAGACTTTAGCATTGGCTGCATTTTGCTCTTTGGTCAGCTTATCTGCGCCTTGAACTAGTGGTGCAGTCTGTACAACAGGCGTCTCTACTGGCGCAGTTGTAACTTGAGCAATTGTAGGTTTCGCTGGTGTCTGAGCAACAGCTTGAGCTACTGGTGCAGAGGCTTGCCCCTCAGCTTCAATAGTCACCAAAGCCACGCCTTCTGAGACATTTTGACCCAATACAACATGAATCGCTTTAATCACACCTGCTGTCGTACTTGGTACTTCAACCGTTGCTTTGTCTGACTCAACCACGATGATACTCTGGTCTTTTTCAACCGTATCACCGACTGACACCAAAATTTCAGCAACAGTCGCTTTGTCTACACCCAAATCAGGCACTGCAATTTCAACTGCACCTACAGGCGCAGCAGCAACTTGTGGTGCCGCTTCAGCAGGCTGAGCTTCAGTGGTTTGAGGCGTTGCAACTTGCGTAGGCTCAGCAGTCGCTTGTGTAATTGAAACTGCTGTTTTTACAGTCAGAATCACCACACCCTCTTTAACACTGTCACCCACTTGAATGCCAATTGATTGCACTGTACCTGAAACCGTACTCGGGACTTCAACGGTGGCTTTGTCTGATTCAACCACAAGGATGCTTTGATCGACAGCAATCTCATCGCCAACCGACACCAAAATTTCACCAACAGTTGCTTTTTCTACACCGATGTCTGGCACTTGCACATCAATCACTTGTGATGCTGTAGTCGCAGCTGGTGCAACCGTTTCAGCAACAGCAGGGACAGGCTTTTCTTCAGCTTGTACAACCTCAGCCTGTGCTTGTGCCGTTGGCGCTTCAGTTTGTCCCTCGGCTTCTAGCTCAATCAGTGCTGCACCTTCGGCAACCGAGTCACCTAAGTTCACCAAAATACTTTTCACCACACCTGCTGAAGTGCTCGGCACTTCAACAGAGGCTTTGTCGGATTCCAGTAAAATAATGCTGTCATCGACACTAATGCGATCGCCGACTTTCACTAAGATTTCAGCGACGGTCGCCTTATCTACACCAATATCAGGAGTCGTAATTTGCATGATTATTTCTCCTCTTTGTAGTCTGCAACAGCGTGAATCTCAGGTGTTGCTTGCGGTGCCCACGCCACAGGACGATCCGTATCTAATTCAAAATTAGAAATCGCATCTTTGACTAAACGTGCATCTACTTCACCTTCATCAGCCAATTTCTTCAAGGTAGCAACCACAATGTGCGCCGCATCTACACCGAAGTAGCTGCGTAAGTTCGCACGTGTATCAGAACGACCGTAACCGTCTGTACCCAATGCTACAAATGGACGACCATCTGGTAAATACGCACGGATTTGCTCGCTATAAGCACGCATATGATCGGTTGCAGAAACTACAATCCCCTCTTTCCCACGCAACTGCTGAGATACCCAAGACTCTTTCACATCTTCAGTCACAGGGTGTAAGCGGTTGTATTCTTCACATGCCATACCATCACGTGCTAATTCGTTGAAGCTGGTCACACTCCACACATTTGAGTGAATTTGGTATTCATCACGTAAGATTTTCGCAGCCTTGATGACTTCACGCAGAATTACGCCTGAACCCATCAACTGAACCGTAGCTTTTTCATCTTCTTGGAACAAGTACATACCACGTTTGATGCCTTCCTCAGCGCCTACTGGCATTTCAGGATGCTCGTAGTTTTCGTTCATGACCGTTAAGTAGTAGAACACACGCTCTTGGTTGACATACATACGTTGTAAACCATCATGCACAATGACCGCTAACTCATAACCGAAACATGGGTCATACGACACACAGTTTGGAATGGTGTTGGCTAAAATGTGTGAGTGACCATCTTGGTGTTGTAAACCTTCACCGTTTAGCGTGGTACGGCCCGCGGTTGCACCCAATAAGAAACCTTGCGCTTGTGCATCACCTGCTGCCCATGCAATGTCACCAATACGTTGGAAACCAAACATTGAGTAATACATGTACATTGGAATCATTGGCAAGTTATTGGTTGAATAACTGGTTGCCAACGCCGCCCACGCACTCATCGCGCCCGCTTCGTTGATCCCTTCTTGTAACATGTGACCGTCTTTGGCTTCACGGTAATGCATCAATTGTTCTTGGTCTTCAGGTGTGTATTTTTGGCCGTGTGCGGCATAAATACCCAACTGACGGAACATACCTTCTAAACCAAAGGTACGCGCTTCATCAGGAACGATTGGCACAACACGGTCTTTAATCGCTTTTTCTTTCAAGAGTGAAGAAATCAAGCGCACCATTACCATAGTGGTTGACTGTTCTTTACCTGCTGAACCTTTTAACACCGCATCAAATACGGACAATGCAGGAATCGCGAGCTGTTCACTTTCTTTACGACGTGCAGGTAAATATCCCCCCAAAGCTTCACGACGTGCCTTCATATATTTCAATTCAGGAGAGTTTTCGCTTGGACGATAGAATGGAACTTCTTCTAACTGCTCATTGGTAAATGGCAAGTTAAAACGGTCACGTACATATTTCAAAGAGTCAATCTGCATCTTTTTGATTTGGTGCGTTTTATTGACTGCTTCAATTTCTTCAGACAAACCATAACCTTTCACCGTTTTCGCAAGGATGACCGTTGGCTGACCTTTGGCTTTCATCGCTTCTGCATAAGCAGCAAATACCTTGTACGGATCATGACCACCACGGTTGAGGTTATCAATATCCTCATCACTCAGGTCTTTGATTAATTCTTTTGCTTCAGGATACTTACCAAAGAATTTCTCACGGGTGTATGCACCACCTTTGACTTGGTAGCGTTGGTAATCACCATCCACCGCTTCTTCCATTACCGCTTTTAAAGCGCCTGTGCTGTCTTTAGCAAGTAACGGATCCCAATGACGACCCCATACCACCTTAATGACACGCCAGCCCGCACCACGGAATAAAGATTCTAGTTCTTGAATGATTTTACCATTACCACGTACTGGGCCATCTAGACGTTGTAAGTTACAGTTCACCACCCAGATCAAGTTATCTAACTTTTCACGACCAGCCAGTGAGATTGCACCTGTACTTTCAGGCTCATCCATCTCGCCATCGCCTAGATATGCCCAGACTTTACGATCTTCTTCTTTAATTAAACCACGGTTCATCAAGTACTTTTGAATATGTGCTTGATAGATCGACATGATTGGCCCTAGACCCATAGATACCGTTGGGAACTGCCAATAATCAGGCATGAGGTATGGGTGCGGATACGAAGGTAAACCAATCCCACCAACTTCACGACGGAAATTATTCAAATGCTCTTCGGTTAAACGACCTTCAAGGAATGAACGTGCATAAATACCCGGTGCACAGTGACCTTGATAATAAATCATGTCGCCGCCAAAGCTGTCATTATTGGCACGGAAAAAGTGGTTAAAACCGACATCATATAAAGTTGCTGAAGATGCAAAGCTGGCCAAGTGACCACCTAAGTCATCACCCGTTTTGTTGGCACGAAGTACCATTGCCAAAGCATTCCAACGAATCAACGCACGGATACGACGCTCCATGTCTTGATCGCCTGGCATTGCAGGTTCTTCAGCCACTGAAATTGTATTTAAATAAGGCGTGTTTAAACGCTGAATAGGGACATGTTTAGCGATTGCTTGTTGATACAGTTTTTCCAGTAGAAAAGCTGCACGCTCAGTCCCCATGTGTTGTAAAACGGAGTCAAACGCATCTTGCCATTCTTGCGTTTCTTGCGCGTCAGTATCACCATAAAACGCCATAATTCACCTATTTCGATATCCTAATCTTATGAGCTAATATGTATCATACTTTCGTCCTATAAGAGTATCGCTACAGCTGAATATGGCCCACCCCTACTATTTAGCAGCTAAATAGTCATTGACCATTCGTTACCCAAGTTAACAAAAAACCGCCAATTTAGGCGGTTTTTTATACATTTAATGCGATTTTTTGATGCTAATTTAGGTTACGTCAGACCTGTATTCCTTTTCAAACATCAGACCAACGGTAAGTTCGGATCATCGTTCAAAACGGATTAAGGCAACATTGCGAGATAAGTCGATGGGTTTTTACGTTGACCATCTTTAACTACTTCATAGTGTAAGTGTGGGCCAGTACAACGACCTGTACAGCCCACATTGGCAATATGCTCACCAGCGTCTACACGGTCGCCAACACGAGCGATTAAACGTGAAGCATGTGCATAACGTGTGATATACCCGTTACCATGGTTAATTTCAACATATTGCCCATAACCTGTACCCCAACCTGACTTGGTCACAATTCCTGGGCCTGTTGCGTAAATTGGAGTACCACTTGGTGCAGCAAGATCAAGGCCTGAATGACGTTCTGCACGACCATTCATCGTACGACCGCCATAGTTTGAACTGACCCGTGCGCTTGGTAATGGATGTGCAATTAGCCATGAATGAGGGTTGTTTGAAAAACCTTTTGAAGAAGATTCTGAGCCGTATTTTTTAGCCAGTGAAGCATTGTTAAGCTCAACTGTTTTCTCACGGAGTTGCACTGACATTTTCGTTTCAGCAGGAAGATCAATATCATCTGCAGTATAAGCACCTTCTGACAAAGTGCGTGTCAGTTGCTCAATTCGATCCGAAGATGCGTTATTTGTATTGAGCTCAACTAAATCGGCGAAGGCCACAGACGCAGCCGATGCCGCAAAAGAAAAAGCCAACAAAATACGTCGCATATGCATAAAAAAACCTCTTCAAACTGTTCTTACAAACATTTCTTGCGTGATCTCGTCCTTGATATCTACTGAAAAGAACGCATAAGATTAAGACATCAACATGAAGGAAATATGTATGTCCGAACCAGTGAATCTCTTTCAACAAACAAGAAAACACATAAAAACAGGAAACTTAACGTTTCTCTCAAAGCAAGTTGCTGCATGGCAGAAACTCACTAAACTGATCCAACCTATCCTACCGCAACCAGAGCAGTGGCAGGTTGTTTGTTATCAATATGGTATTTTGACGATTACCGGCGAAAATCAAGCGATGATTAGTCAACTTGGTTACCTTCAAAAACAATATATTGCACAACTGTCGCAACTTGACGAGTTTAAGGACTTACAAAAACTCCAAGTTCGTTTGAGAATCCCATCCCAAACACCCGCAAAAATACAATCTATTTCAAGATCGCTCAGCACCGAAACTCAAGATCTAATTCGAGGTGCTGCTGACTTTGTGAGCGACCCTAAGCTTAGCCAAGCAATGCGCCGTTTGGCAAGCAAAAAAAAGTAACCCAGCTTTGAATACGGTCTAAACCCAACTACTTAAATGTGAAATACATCACAATATCAAAAGTTACAATATAACATCACATAGCAAAGACAATGACTTAAGTCACACTCACGTATGGAATTGGACACTGATCTTCGTCATCAAATGTTACAATTTCATAGCTACTTGGGTCACTTTTAACATTGCGTAATAACTGATTATTCAAAGCATGGCCTGACTTATATCCATCAAATTTAGCAATAATTTGGTGACCAAGCAGATAAAGATCACCGACGGCGTCTAATATTTTGTGACGAACAAATTCATCCGAAAAGCGTAAACCTTCCTCATTCACTACGCCTGTTTCATCAACCCCAATTGCATTATCTAAACTGGCCCCCAAAGCCAAATTATTGGCCTTGAGATAATCCAAATCCTTCATAAAACCAAAAGTACGGGCTTCACTGACTTCATAAACGAAGGTTTCAGTTGAAAAATCAATAGTGGCTGACTGATATTCTTTCTTAAAGGCGGGATGATCAAAATCAATAGTAAAATTCAGTTGAAACCCTTTATGTGGGCTGAAAATGGCGCGTTTGTCGTCAATGAGTGCTTCAACAGGCTTTAGAATTTTTATAAATTTTTTAGGGGCATCTAGTTCTTTTAGGCCGCCTTGCATGAGCAAGTAAATGAAAGGGCCAGCACTACCATCCATAATTGGCACTTCAGATGCAGACACTTCAATAATCAGATTATCAATGCCCAGACCAGCTATCGCACTCATGACATGTTCAATGGTACCGACCTTGGTATCCTCTTGAACCAAGTTAGAACACATAAATGCTTCTTGAATTAGCATTGCATTGGCAAGAATGTCTACAGGTGGGTTAAGATCAATACGACGAAATACAATTCCACCGTCCGCATGATGTGGCACAAAGTTAATTAAAACTTTTTGCCCACTATGCAGACCAATACCGCTTGCTTTTACGACACGTTGTAAAGTTCTTTGTTTCAACATGTTTCATATCATCTCACCACTAAACCGCTATACGTTAGCATATTTAGCCATTGATAAAAAACAAAAAGGTAGTCAGAGACTACCTTTTCTTCAAATAATGCGGAATTACCACACGGGCAAGCACTACTTACGTTGTTGATTTTTCAAATAATCTTGAATACTCATTGGCGTTGGGCGCGCCGCACTCACAGCAGATGCAGAATTTGCTGTCGCAGCCGCATCTTGGTTCTGACGCTGGATTGCTGGTACATCATCATCTTCAACTACCGCTTGCGTTGTATGCCCATGTTGTGCTACTTGCACATGTGCATTTGGACGTTTCACGGGCTCAGCAGAATCTGCTGAATTTCGAGTCAAGCCAGTTGCAATCACAGTGACACTGATTTCATCACGCGCATCTGGATCAAATACAGTGCCGTAGAACACTTGGCCTTCGTCTAGATCGACAATTTGGTTCACAACATCAGTAATTTCTTCGATTTCACCAAAGGTGACATCATCGCCGCCCGTTACATTGATGAGAATACCTTTGGCATTCATGATGGTCACATTATCTAGCAATGGGCTACGGATCGCTTGTTCAGCCGCTTGACGTGCGCGGTTCTCACCACGACCTAAACCAGCACCCATCATGGCATAACCACGTGTGCTCATCGCTGTTTTCAAGTCAGCGAAGTCAAGGTTAATATGACCTGGGCGTACCACCAAATCAAAGATACTACGTACCGCATTAAGAAGAACATCATCGGCTTTTTTGTAGGCATCTTTCATTGAGATGTCACGGAAAACTTTCAACAAGCGTTGGTTTGGAATGATGATTAAAGAATCTACATGCGCTTCTAATGCTTCAATCCCTTGCTCAGCAGATTGAAGGCGACGCTTACCTTCAAAGTTAAATGGTGTCGTTACCACGCCTACGGTTAAGATACCCATTTCTTTGGCAATTTCAGCAACCACTGGTGCTGCACCTGTACCTGTACCACCGCCCATACCCGCAGTCACAAACACCATATCAGTGCCTTCAAGGTGCTGACGAATCAAGTCACGGCTTTCTTCAGCCGCTGCTTGACCCACATTCGGATTGGCACCAGCACCTAAGCCACGAGTACTTTGTTCACCCAACTGGATTTTGAATTGTGCATTCATACGGTCTAGCGCTTGCTTGTCCGTATTGGCACATACAAATTTTACACCTTGAATGTCTGACTCAAGCATGTGTTGTACGGCATTACCACCTGCACCACCAACACCAAACACAGTAAAACGGGCTTGACCGTTGCTATCGGTTTGATCATCTTCTAAAAATTCAAATGAGGCCATGACCTATAGATTTCCTAATTCGTTATTGGCAGTCACTTAAGCCCGTATACTGCCTTGATCTTAATAAACAAAATTGCTTTTAAGCATGCTGTGCAAGCCATAGCTTGTCAAGTTTAAGCGATGCGTTGTACAACTTCTTAACAATATTCCAAAAAAATTCAACTTAAAAAACAGATTTCAGCTTGTCATTGAGTCCAGACCAAGCACGCCCAACGCGTTTGAATAGCGATAGTTTTTCTGTATCTTCAGGCTCAACAATCGTTTCTTGTGTTTCACTTTGACTAAACATCAACAAACCCGCTGCTGTGGCATACTGCGAACGACGTAATGCTGCAATATTTTGCTCGTCTGCTGTCACATGCACAGGCGGATTACCCAAATGTGCTGATACGCCCAACATACGACGTGCCAACGTCACCATGCCTTCAATTTGGTTGGCATCACCGGTTAGGACCACACCATGATACAAACCATGGATTGCACCATTCCGCTCAAGTTCTTGGCGTACTTGACCTAAGATTTCCTCATAACGTGCAACCACAATCTCAGTCAACTCAATACGGCTAATCGTTTGCGGACCATCAATCCCTTGAATCTGAATCATATGGTCTGGTTTAACCGATTTAATATCAACACAACCATAGAGTAGTTTAATTCGTTCCGCTTCTTCAGTGGTTGTTTGTAACACAGCAGCAATATCTCGGGTGACATGCTCACCACCACGCTGTAAAGTATGCGTCAGTGCTAAACGCCCATCTAAATACACCGCAATGTTGGTGGTACCTGCACCAATATCCACTAAACAGACGCCATACTCTTTTTCATCTTTGAGCAGACTTGCTTCTGCCGTTGCCAAACAAGATACGACCAACTTTTCCACCCCGATATTGGCACCTTTAAGTGCGCGATCAAGGTTTTGCATAGTACTAATTGGTAACATCATCAGTTGATAATGACCAATCATACTATGTGCAGACATACGTATTGGGTTCTGTACCCATTCTGGTGAGTCATCTAGCTCAAAGCCCAACGGAACCGCACTGACCAGATAATGATCCGAGGTCATGTGGCTAGCTTTGGCCAACTCTAATGCACGAACCACTTCACTTGTTGTAATTGTATGATCAGTATTTTCAACTGGTGTTCGTCCCGACGCATAAAAGCTCTTTAACTCTGCACTGGGAATAGATACCCATGCGGAATGGACACGGCATTCGGCCATATCTTCTGCTTCTTGCACGGCATTTTTTATTGCTGTAATGACTTTATCAAGACTTACAATTTTTCCTTTATTCATGCCTCGGTTACGAGCAGTTGCCATTCCTATCACTTGGATATTATCTGGCGCATGTACCTTACCAATCAAAACTGAAACTTTGTGCGTCCCAATGTCAATCGCAACAACTGAGGGAACCGCTTCATTCATTATTTACTACTACCATCACATGTTTGTTTAATTTATGGCTTTATGCCTCTGTTTTAAAGCCAAGTATTATGGCTTTGCTGCCACTCCACCTGCAATGCTTGTGTCATCAATCGTTACAACAAAATGACCATTTGCTATCTTTGGTGCAGCAGTATTCTTCCATTGAATGGCTAAGCCATTCCGATAACGCAAATCAATAGCGGATACTTTGTCCCAAACTGGCTTCAAATCACTTTGAGCCAAATAACTCAAGCGTTGCAGTTTACTCATGGTTTGATCCTGATCTACGATAACACGTAAACCCGAATCGAACTGCATAAACCAAGTCATCCGCTCCGTTAAATATAATTCTTTTAAACGCAGGTTGACTGGTTGGAATAACTGATTAATTTCATTATAACGGCGCATCATCATTTTTGATTGACTGATTGGGCCATGCAATAACGGTAAATTTTGATTATTTTTCGGTGTCACTTCGCTAAACACATCACCACTATCACTTAAGAGACGCCCTGTCCCCCAACGTGCAATAGCATGCTTTGGCATGACACGAACGCGAATCGCATTCGGCCACGCACGCGAAACCACCACACGATCAATCCAAGCCAACTCTAAAGTTCGATCGCGAATGTCTTCTAAATCTGAGGTGAAATAGTTATGGGTGATGGTCGGTGACACATGCCCCATGACCTGACTCTTTTCCGCGTCAGAACGCACGCCAACCACATCGAGTTCAGCCACACGTGCATCTGTCATGACTTGATATAAGCCATAAATACCAACCAACAAGACCGCTATTGCAACCACCAACATCACCCAACCACCAAAATTCGCAAGCTTTTCCTTACGCGTTGGTGGTTTATCGTGTATCGACGTAATCGCTGCGCGTTTGCGGCGCATAGAAGCTGGTAATTGCGCCATTTAGTGAGTCGCACCTGTCAGTGTTTGCTCTAAAATTTGCACACAAAGCGCATCGAAGCTGTAACCCACTGCATTTGCCGCTTTCGGCACCAAAGAGTGACTGGTCATACCTGGTACAGTATTCACTTCAAGGAGCCAAAAGTTGCCTTGCTCATCTTGCATCGCATCAATACGGCCCCAACCACTTGCACCTACCGCTTGGAATGCACGGAGGCAAAGCGCTTGCAACTTTTGCTCTTCTTCAATGCTTAAACCGCACGGAATTCCGTATTCCACATCATTACGTTGATATTTTGCTTCATAGTCATAAAACGCCACATCCGCAGGCGGTTGCAGGCGAATCACAGGCAACGGTTGACCGTTTAAGAATGAAATGGTGAACTCACGTCCCGTAATCCATTTTTCAGCCATCACCACAGCATCGTGTTGCGTCGCTTTGGCAATTGCAGCCGCCAAATCTTCTGCTTTTTCAACCTTACTCATGCCAACACTTGAGCCTTCATGTACTGGCTTAATAATCAACGGAAGCCCCAAGCTCGCCACCACTTCAGCCAAATCTGACTCTTGGCTAATAATGCGATAAGGTGCTGTAGGTAAGTCTGAACCCTGCCAAACTTGCTTGGTTTTCACTTTATCCATTCCGATTGCAGAACCTTGCACACCAGTTCCCGTATATGGAATATTCAACCACTCCAAGACGCCTTGAATTTGACCATCTTCTCCACCGCGACCATGCAACACAATAAACGCACGATCATACCCCACCAATTCGGTCACACTACGTTCTTGCGGGTCAAAAGCTTCAGCATTCACGCCCGAACGAACCAATGCGTCAAGTACAGCAGTACCACTATCTAGAGAAACCTCACGCTCAGCAGATTTACCACCAAGCAACACAGCAACTTTGCCGAATTTTGAAGCATTTGACACGTTGATATCCTTAAACTTTATAACTGTTTTATTGATTGAGTAATCACAAAGCGTGATTATTTTAAATACAAATGATTGTTTGCCAGCTCAATCGAGATAGCACCCACATTACCTGCGCCTTGCGTCAATAACAAGTCATCTGCTTGTAACACTTTTTTCAAGGCATGTTGCAGATTACCTTCAACGGGATCAATCAAGATCGGCTCTACATCGCCACGTAAGCGAATACTACGTGCCAGTGAACGACTATCTGCACCGACAATCGGTTTTTCACCCGCAGGATAGACCTCAAGCAGCAACAACTGATCGACATGTGACAGTACATCCACAAAGTCATCGAAACAGTCACGAGTACGGCTAAAACGGTGCGGTTGGAACATCATCACTAAACGACGGTCTGGATGGCTTGCACGTGCAGCTTTAATGGTCGCTTCGACTTCTTTTGGATGGTGACCATAGTCATCCACCAATTTCACATTGCCACCTTCAATGTCAAATTCACCCTGTACTTGGAAACGACGACCCACACCGCTGAAACTTTCCAACGCACGAGCAATCGCAGCATCAGATACACCTTCATCGGTCGCAATCCCAATCGCTGCTAGTGCATTTAAAATATTATGCAAACCTGGCAAATTGATGGTTAAACGCAAAGGCTCACGATCTTTACGCAAGACGGTAAAGTGCGACTGCATACCTTCTTGTTCAATATCAACGGCACGAATGTCATTGTCTTCATTAAAACCATAGGTGATCAATGGACGACCAATACGTGGCATGATTTCACGAATGTTGGCATCATCGCCACACACCACAGCCAAGCCGTAAAATGGAAGTTTTTGTAAGAACTGTACAAAAGTATCTTTTAAAACATCGAAGCTACCGCCGTAAGTGTCCATGTGGTCTGCATCAATGTTGGTCACGATGGTGGCCATCGGTTGCAAATGCAGGAATGAAGCATCTGATTCATCCGCTTCAGCCACGATAAAACGACTCGCACCGAGCGCAGCATTCACACCAGTACGGTTCAATAAACCACCAATCACATAGGTTGGATCAAGGTTTTCTTCTGCCAACATACAAGTGACTAGGCTTGTGGTCGTGGTTTTACCATGCGTTCCCGCAACAGCAATCCCATGACGGTAACGCATCAGCTCACCCAGCATTTCTGCACGGCGGACCACTGGTGTACGGGTTTCAAGTGCTGCTTTGATTTCAGGGTTTTCAGCATCAATCGCAGTTGACACCACAATCACGTTGGCACCTTGAATATTTTCAGCCGTATGACCGATATAAACTTTGATGCCATTTTCTTCAAGCTGTGCTGTTGTCTTTGACGCCTTGATATCCGAACCTGAGACTTTATAGCCTTGGTTCTTGAGCACTTCTGCAATACCACACATGCCCGCACCACCAATTCCAATAAAATGGATGTGCTTAATACGACGCATTTCTGGCACTTTAATAAGTTTTTTTGCTTGATCAGCAGGTGTAGATGGTGACATAAAATACTCGGTTTACAATGCTTGAATTAAACGAACCACTTGTTGGGTTGCATCGGGTTGTGCTTGCTGACGTGCTTTCACTGCCATTTCAGACAATAACTGACGGTTCATCAAGGGTAATAATAATTCTTTTAAACTTTCGGACGTCATACTTGCTTGTGGGCAAATTTTGGCTGCACCGATATTGGCTAAAAACTTTGCATTGGCCGTTTGGTGATCATCCACTGCACTCGGCAGCGGAACAAACACTGCAGCCACACCAGCAGTGGCAATCTCAGTCACGGTTAACGCCCCAGCACGGCAAATAATTAAGTCAGCATCGCTATAGGCTTGAGCCATATCTTCAATAAAAGGTTGAACCTCAACTTGAAGCTGTTCAGGTGCATCGGCATAGCGCGCTTGCGTCGCCTCTGCATGGTTTTGACCACACTGATGATAAACGCTTAAAGGCACATTGAGTTGCTTCAAGGCTTCAGGAATACGTTCATTTAACGCTTGTGCGCCCAACGAACCGCCAACAATTAAGATACGCAGTGGCACGCCAGCTTTTTGACGCTCTTGATAGCGCCAAGACGGATTTAAAATTTCCGTAATTTCTTTGCGGACTGGATTACCCGTGGTCACAATTTTATTGTGTACAGCAAAGGTATTTGGAAAAGCTTGACATACTGTTTTTGCAATACGTGATAGCTGCGTATTGGTAAAACCCGCAATCGCATTTTGCTCATGAATAATCACTGGAATACCCAGTGCACGCGCAGCCAATCCACCCGGCCCAGCAACATAGCCCCCAAAGCCTGCAACCGCATCGACTTTGAGCTGCTTCATATAGCGCATTGCGCTTAAAGTGGCTTTTAAAATTTTAAAGGGTGCCAATACTTTGCGGACTAAGCCATTGCCACGCACACCTTGAATGTCAATTTGATAAATCGGGATATCGTGATTTTTAAGTAGGCGATTTTCCATACCTGTAGGCGTAGCAAGCCATGAGACTTGGCAGCCTTGTTGCTGTAATTCCTTAGCCACAGCAAGTGCTGGAAAAACATGTCCACCCGTTCCGGCAGCCATCATCATTACATGTTTCGGCTTTGTTTGTGTTGCTTCGGTCACAGTCTAATTCTTCAATTCTAAAATATGGAAACAAAATTCAATTTTAAGCGATCAATTGTAATCACAAACGCATAACCGCGAAAGATTATTTACTTTTTTTCAACAGGCATTTGATTGTTTTTTTCTACTGATTTTCGAGTTTAAACTAGATTTGTTATCAGATATACATTTTTACTCAAACTACCACACACATTTAAGCTCGACAGCACCATGTTTTATATCTAAAAATAAAACATTGAAGATGATTTTAATCAATTATTTAATATAACTCTAAAAGAATGGGAACCTCATTTTTAGCAAATAGAAATACCCTCTGAGCTGAAACATTTGAACAGAATGAAAATTTGTAATGCCATGTAGCACTGTGTGATTTATCTTCAACCCAATTTATACACTTTGCGGTAAGCCATGTCCTTATTTCAAAACTTCCCTATTCATTGAAATAAAAAAGGAACCTTTTCAGGTTCCTCTTTCTGTCGATTTAGCTGGCTTTACCTGCTTCCAAGACATCAAATAAAGTATCGGCAATCGAAGTACCAAATTGTGCATCAATCTCACGAATACAGGTTGGGCTAGTCACATTAATTTCGGTCACATAGTTGCCAATCACATCGAGTCCAACAAAAACCAAACCTTTTTCACGTAAGAAGGGTCCCACTTTCGCGGCAATCGCCTTATCATTTTCAGTCAAGGGACGGGCTTGACCCAAACCACCTGCAGCCAAGTTCCCACGCACTTCACCGTTTTGCGGAATACGCGCCAAACAGTAGGGAATCGGTTCACCATTGATCAGCAAGATGCGTTTATCTCCTTCAACAATTTCAGGAATATACCGCTGCGCCATAATCGGACGTGTACCCATTTCAGTCAGCATTTCTAGAGTTGAGCCGATGTTCACACCATCTTGATATAAGCGGAAAATTCCCATGCCACCCATACCATCAAGAGGCTTCACAATCACATCACCATGTTCTTTGATAAATTCACGGATCAGGCTTTGTTGTGAAGTCACCAATGTAGGAACTTGAAGTTCAGGGAACTGCGTAGCAAACAGTTTTTCATTACAATCGCGTAAAGACTGTGGTTTATTGATAATCCACGCGCCTTCACGTTCCGCTTGTTCCAAAATATAAGTGGTATACACAAAGTTCATGTCGAACGGTGGATCTTTACGCATCAAGATCACATCGTAATCCGCCAAGGACTCTTTTTGTGGTTCGCCCAAATCATAATAATGATCGTAATCTTCAAACACTTTTAAGGGAGAAATCAGACCAAAGGCTTTGCCTTGGTCGATATATAAATCGTGTTGTAATGCATAACCCAGCTCGTGCCCGCGACGGCTTGCTGCCCATAACATTGCCATCGTAGAATCTTTTTTCAGATTCACCGTTTCAATCGGGTCCATCACTACCAGTACACGCATAAGTCTCACGCTCATATTTTTAAAACTTGGCAAAAAGTATAGCGAAGTTTTCAGCTTTGGGCACAACAAGTTGTGTATTAATTAAATATTAAAAAATCTATTTTATTCAATTAGCTACAATACATTAGCATTATTAAATAAATTCAAAGTGCTTACTTGGTGGAAAGAAACAGTAAATCTACTGCTATTTCCACCTTCCTCGCAAATGGCTTCAACTTAAGCCAAAAGGCGTTGAATATCCTGAGCAATTTTTTCAGGTTTAACGATCGGCGCATAACGTTTCACCACCTGCCCTTTTTGATTAATCAGAAACTTGGTGAAATTCCATTTGATCCTTTGGCTGCCTAAAATGCCTTTCGCCTCAGACGTTAAATACTGATACAGCGGATGCGCAGTAGGACCATTCACATCAACCTTAGCAAACATCGGGAAAGAAACCCCATAATTACGCTGACAAAAACTGCCGATCTCTTCATTACTCGCAGGGTCTTGCTGCGCAAATTGGTTACATGGAAAACCTAAAACTAAAAGACCTTGTTGTTGGTAGTCCTGATATAACTGTTCCAAACCTTCAAATTGTGGGGTTAAACCACATTGGCTCGCGGTATTCACCACCAATAAAACTTTGCCCTGATAGTCGGCTAGATTTTTTTGCTCGCCTTCCAGCAGCTCGGCCTGAAAATCATAAATTGTCGTCATTACATCTCTTCCATTCATCAAAATATCATTCGTTAAAGTCGCTTCAAGGGTTGACCTATAGCGGCAAACAATATTGCACACAATTAACTTGTGTGCAAGTTTATTACACGCAATATACTTCCAGCTCCATTTCATTTATACTGTTTTCTAACTACCAATCCTCAAGGACATGCAACATGGCTGACACCCCACTTTTAGAAAACCGCGTGTGTTTTGCCATGTATTCCGCAACCAATGCCATGGTCCGTCAATACCGCCCACGCCTACAAGCCTATGATCTGACCTATCCGCAGTTTATTGTTTTATTGGCTCTATATGAGCAGGACAATGTGACGCTGACTGAAATTGGACAAAAAACTTTTTTTGACTCAGGCACCTTAACCCCCATTATTAAGAAGCTAGAAGAAAAACAATTTTTAAAGCGTGTCGCAGTCAAGGAGGATGAACGTATGAAAAAAGTCGTACTTCTGGAAAAAGCACTCCTAGCTAAAGACAAAATTATGGTGATTCCATTTGAACTGGCATGTTCTTTAGGTCTAGATCCTCATGATTTGGTGACTATCCATCAACTGTGTCAGCGTTTTTTAAATGGTTTGGAACAGACCCAACACGCCGGTCGAGATGCTTAATGCAACAAGCCATTATTGGTTTTCATCTCGATGAAGAACATCATTGGGTAGCTGAGCTTGCCTGCGGTCACACACAGCATGTCCGCCATACGCCACCATGGCAAAACCGCCCGTGGGTACTAACTGAGCACGGACGCCAAGAAAAAATCGGCGTTCTTTTAAACTGTAAGAAATGTCTGGAAAATCCTGTTCAATAACGCTTTTCCAATGTCCTTCTGATTTTAAATTTATTACATATCAACTAATTAAAATAATTAAACAGCACCTTTAGCCATTCTTTTAAACCCAATCCAATTATGTAGGAAAAATGAATTTTCCACGAAGTCTTGTTCATTTTTAGTAAATGATTATAATTCTCACTTTTATTACCCATTTAATCTCTCTGAGCCTTCCCCATGACCAAACTTCAAGCCTACCCACTCCGTGGCTCCGCTCTATTCAAATATAGCTTACTCAGCTTTATGATTTTAAGTGCACATGCAGCCTATGCAGATGAATCAACACTACAAAATAATGAGAACCCACCCTCTCAAGCGATGACAAACAAATCGGGCACAGCAGCAGTTCTACCCACCTTAAAAATTGAGGCAATGAGTGAACTTGATCCAATCAAAAGCTATGTCGATTATGATCAGGCCAATGTCACCCGTAATGGTCTAAAGAAAAAAGACATCCCTCAAACCATTGACACCATTGATGTACAGAAATATAAAATCTACGGCTCTAATGATCTCAGTGTCATGCTACAAGGTACACCAGGGGTTTCAACTAACTACGATATGCGCGGTGATGGCATCACCCTCCGTGGCTTCTCTGCCGATTCGGGTGATATTTACCGTGATGGGATTCGTGAAAGTGGTCAAGTCCGCCGTAGCACAGCCAATATTGAACGGATCGAAATTTTAAAAGGCCCTGCCTCGGTGTTATATGGTCGTAGTGCGGGCGGTGGTGTAGTCAACATGGTCAGTAAATACGCCAATTTTGACTCGAAAAGCTCAGTCGGTACCTATGTTGGCTCATATGACACTTATGGCGCGACAGCAGATATTAACCAAGTATTAAATGACAATTGGGCTGTCCGTTTAACAGGTGAATACGGCGAAGCAGATAGTTTCCGTTCAGGCATCGACAGTAAAATTGAGATGATCTCGCCAAGTTTCACGTATAAAAATGATGAGGAAACCCTCACGTGGACCACACAATATACCTATGACAAATTAGGGCGAGTACCTGACCGTGGTCCAAGTTATAGTATCTTGCCTAGTGGAACATCCATTAAAACAGGCTTTGCACAAAATGGCGATTATGTCGACGATGTATTACAAGTCATTCGCTCAGATTTAAGCTATGAATTTGCGCCAAATTGGATTTTCCATTGGGCTGCAAGCTATAGACAAGCAGAACAAAATTTTGATCATTTTTATTTAGGTGGATACTGTGCAACAGCGACTACTGTAATCCGTAATGCAGGTACATGCCAAGGTCATGTAGGTGACATCTCTCAAATTTATTATTGGCAACAAACAGAC
This sequence comes from Acinetobacter sp. WCHAc060042, assembly GCF_003231195.1. Taxonomy (NCBI): domain Bacteria; kingdom Pseudomonadati; phylum Pseudomonadota; class Gammaproteobacteria; order Moraxellales; family Moraxellaceae; genus Acinetobacter; species Acinetobacter sp. WCHAc060042. The sequence continues at coordinate 39,881 of NZ_QKVN01000012.1, read as the reverse complement.
AATAAAACTACCAGCAACACCTTTGATATTAAAGGTGAATTCAATACAGGATCAATTAAACACAATCTTGTATTCGGCAGTGACTGGAGCTATGAACAACGAGAACCACGTTTAGCCAATACCAACCAAAACGGTTCTGCAATTTATGGTTATGTAGACCCAATCACAGGTGAGCGCCAATCTAGTCGTGGTACAGGCCCACTTAAAATCAGTCAACACAATTATAATCAAGGCACAAGTTTAGGCTTCTTTGCCCAAGACCTAATCAGCTTGAATGAACAATTCAAAATCATGCTTGGTATGCGCTACGACAGCTATGATTTTTCTACCACCAATAAACTACCAAATGTCGCTGCAGATAAACGTAAACGATCTATTAATGATGATTCATTTAGCCCAAATGTCGGCGTAGTCTGGCAACCGAATGAACATCAAAGTCTGTATGCATCATACAGCAAAAGTTTTGCGCCCTTTGGCGGCTCTATGGGTGTCAATCCAATTTCATCAGCAAGCCAAGATATGAACATCTTTAATGCTGAGCCACAATATAACGAACAATACGAAATGGGAGTCAAAAGTGATTGGTTCGATGAACGCCTCAATACCCAGTTCTCTATTTATGACATTCGTAAAAAGAATATCCGTTACCGTCCAGACCCAGATGTTCCAGACGTATGGGCTGTGGGTGGCGAACATCAATCTAAAGGTCTAGAGTTTAGTTTTATTGGTCGCGTATTAGATAATCTTTTTGTCCGTGGTGGTTATGGTTACACCGATGCTCAAGTCAAAAAGGACAAAGAAAAGCCTGAAAATGTAGGAAATACTCTTTCTAATACCTCTAAAAATACAGGTAACCTGTTTGTGCGCTACTTACCTACCGAAAAGCTCTATGGTGAAGTTGGTGTAACGTATGTTGGCTCTTACTATCCGAACATCAATAACTTGACCAAGATGGATGGTTTCAATCGTGTCGATGCCGCGATTGGTTATAGTGCTGATCCATGGAACCTAACCTTAGCTGTCAGCAACCTGACCAATAAAGAATACTGGCGTTCAGACTCTATGCCAGGTACACCACGTAGCTTCTTGATGCGTTTAAACTACCAGTTCTAAACTGCCTTAAATAAAGTTTTAACTCAAACGGAACAGGTCACTGTTCCGTTTTTTTATGCTTGCCGAAGGACGACTGAGCCAATCCATACAAACTTTGAGCCTTTTGTTATAAAGCGCAAGAAACGGATTTTCAGGCCTCACTCGATTTGTTACTGTTTTCTTAAGTTAAATGATTTCCGTGAGTCATCATGACAGAACATACCAACTACACACGTGTGGCAAGGGCGATTGAATACATTGAACAAAACTTCAAACAGCAGCCCAGTTTGACCGAAATTGCAGAACACGTACATTTAAGTCCTACACATTTTCAACGCATATTTACCGAATGGGCAGGCGTCAGTCCAAAGAAATTTCTGCAATATATTAGTGTGGAATATGCCAAGTCTGTTTTGAAAAATCACACAGAACATAATATTTTTGCAGCAACCTTTGACACGGGCCTTTCTAGTACCAGCAGATTGCATGATTTATTTGTTCAAATCGAAGGTATGACTCCCGCAGAATACAAACATGGCGGTGAAGCACTCCACATTCAGTATAGCTTTGCCGAAACCATTTTTGGTTCAGTCATGATTGCCTCAACCCCTAAAGGCATTTGCCATATGGCCTTTACCGAAACAAATCAAGATGCATTGATCTATCTAAAAACACAGTTCCCACGCGCGACATTTATTGAAGATCAGGATGAATTACAACATAAAGCGCTCGCAATTTTTCAGCAAGATCAAAACAGCCTATCAGAGATTAAACTGCACCTGAAAGGCACTGACTTTCAGCTCAAGGTTTGGCAAAGTCTGCTTAAAATCCCCATGGGACGGCTCAGCAGTTATGCACATATTGCCCAAGAGATTGGGCAAGAGCGTGCCTCGCGAGCGGTCGGATCAGCAATTGGTAGCAATCCTGTTGCCTTTTTAATTCCCTGTCATCGGGTCATTCTGTCTTCAGGGCAACGTGGTGGCTATATGTGGGGAACAACACGTAAAACTGCGATGATTGGCTGGGAAGGTGCGCATAGCCAAACATCAACCGAAAAAGAGAGCGAATAAGAAAGGAAGCAGTAGCTTCCTTTTTTTATTTCAACGTTCAGACGCCATATTTCACACGGTAGGCTTCCATTTTGGCTAACGCTTCAGTCTCACCTTTAGCCTCTAAATAATTCATCAAATCTTTCATGGTCACCAATGCATGTACAGGAATTTCCAACTCTTTTTGCACTTCTTGGATCGCAGACAAATCACCTTGACCTTTTTCTTGACGGTCTAATGCCACTAACACGCCTGCAATCTGCGCACCTGCATTTTTCAAAATGGTGACCACTTCACGGATCGCTGTGCCCGCAGTAATCACATCGTCAATAATCCAGACTTTTTTGCCTGCAACAGATGCACCAACCAAGACCCCGCCTTCACCATGATCTTTGGCTTCTTTACGGTTAAACCCCCAAGGCACACTCACACCATGGTTTTGCGACAACGCCACAGCTGTCGCTGCAACAAAAGGAATTCCTTTATATGCAGGACCAAAAACCACCTCAACATTGTTGCATTCTGTCAGTTTGGTTGCATAGCCAGAAGCCAAGAGAGACAAGGCTTCGCCGTCATTGAGTAGACCTGCATTAAAAAAATAAGGACTCACACGACCCGATTTTAAAGTAAACTCACCAAATTTAAGCACGCCACGTGATAATGCGAGTTCGATAAAAGCTTGAGGGTTAAATGTCGCTTGCGTTGTCATGCGGTGCTCCGAATTTTCAAATTGAGGTAAGACTTGCGCATGATACCAAAGAGTAGCTATCCAAGTGATCAAAAAATTTTACGTGTGGTTTCAATTAACGTAAATGGTCTACGTTCTGCAGAAAAAAAAGGAATTTTTGATTGGATCTCCACATCAGATGCTGATGTGATTTGCATGCAAGAATCTCGTATCACTCACGAACAATGGACGGATAAATTTAAACCTGAAGGTTGGCATACCCACCTGTTCCCTGCCGAACGTCCAGGTTATGCAGGCACTGCCATTTATAGCCGTCTACCCTTTGTTTCAGTCACGGATGGGCTTGGTTTTGAATTGGCCGATTCTCAAGGTCGCTTTATTTCCGCTGAATTTGACTTAGGTTTAGGCCAAACCGCACATATTTGTTCACTCTATTTACCCTCGGGTTCTTCTGGCGAAGAAGCACAAGTACGTAAAGATCACTTTTTAGAAGAATACAAACAAATTTTGAAACAATGGCGTGAAGAAAATAAGTCCGTGATTGTCTGTGGTGACTACAACATCGTGCATAAACGCATCGACATTAAAAACTGGTCAGGCAATCAAAAAGCCTCAGGCTGTTTACCGCATGAGCGTGCTTGGCTTGATCACATTTATGATGAACTTGGCTATGTCGATACTTTCCGTGAAGTTCGTCAAGAAGCAGAACTTTATTCATGGTGGTCAAACCGTGGGCAAGCCCGTGCCAAAAATGTGGGTTGGCGGATTGACTATCAAGCGTGCTCCCCTGACTGGAAAGCCCGTACAGTCAATGCTTGGGTCTATAAAGAGACTTGGTTTAGCGATCATGCACCCGTTATTATTGACTATCAAATCTAGTGAAATATCCACTTTTCATCCACATTTAGTGAACAAGTGTTTACTGAATGTGGGTTTTTAACTTACATTATCTGCCGTTTTTTGAGTCTTTTTCTGATCAATCAATCAGTGCATTATGTTTCCACGGCAAAGGGACGATGTCAGGATGACAGCACAAGGACAGGAAGCCGTAGGATGAAATTGAACAAGCTATAGTTTTAGTTTGCTCTCAAGGATGTGACAATGGACGTTGTAATGAGACCCGCATGATCAGGATGATTAAATGCGGGTTTTCTCTTTTTTAGTCTCTTCTTTTTTAATTATTATTCTTAGATTAGTATTTTAACAATTCTCTTCTTCTTGATTTCTATTTTAAATACCTTTTATGACAAACACATGACGTTTTCAGATTAAAACACGGCACTAGAGCCATCCTCTTTTTTCAGCTACTCTAAACCCAGATTAAAAGCAAAAAGGGTTTCCCATGTTGAAGGTTTATGGCATTAAAAATTGTAACTCGATGAAGAAAGCATTCGACCTACTGAGTGAATTAGGTTTGGCCTATGAATTTCATGATTATAAAAAGCAAGGGATTGATGCTATAACCGTAAAAACATGGCTGGATCAACTAGGTGCTGATGTCGTTCTGAATAAAAAAGGCACCACTTGGCGTAAACTGACCGAAGCAGAACAACAGACCGCTTTAGCTTCAGAGCAAGGGTTGATTGATGCACTCACCACTCACCACAGCCTGATTAAGCGCCCTGTCATTGCGACAGCAAATGGTTTCGTTGTGGGTTTCAATGAAGATGCAATTCGCGCCTTAAAGGCATAACAAAAATAAAAAAGCCGAGCAATTGCTCGGCTTTTTTAGACTATATATTAATTCACACGAATCCATGTTTGGTTACGACCTAAAGCAGCAACGCCAAGATAACCACGGAGTTCAAGCTTTTTACCCCCCGAAGTTAACTCACCTTTTAAGCTGTAAGTTTTACCATTTTTCGGATCCAAAATTTTACCATCATCGTATTTTGTACCACCGACATTTTTTAGACCATGTACGATTGTCAAACCTTTCAATGATTTGTTTTTATACGGACCTTCACATTTCGTACATGCATTTTCTTCACCAGGTGTCAGAATGCTTTGAATACTGCCAGTTAAAGTTCCATTTTTCTGCTCAGTGAATTTCACAACCGCACGCGGTTGCTTCGTTTTGTCATCAATCGTTTTCCAAACTGTGCCATTAAGTGGATCTGCTGCGTGAGTTAGAGCGGCCAATCCCAGTACGCTTAATGCAAGTGCAATTTTTTTCATTTTTTGTCATTTCCCTAGTCTAGTATAGACGACTATCATTATTAAAAAGTCACAACAATTTTTCAATTTTTCAATGTGACTAATTAGTGTAACCTTGTAAATTATGTTGGTAAATACACAAACTCAAGGTAAAACAAATAATAAAATGGAATAACTATGAAGATTGCCGATCCATGGAAACAAATTATTACAGAGCAGTTTTTAAAAACCACGATTCGAACCCCGAGTCGATTTAGCCTCCCTCCCAGTAGTCAGCGTTTTCTCATTGAACAAATGTGTCGTGCATTCCCACTCAATAAATCCGTTCAAATCCGCCCTCTGCGTCTTGCAGGCTTGCGTGCGGAAGAACTGAAAGCTGAAACCGAGGCCACTCAGCTCATTTTGCACATTCATGGCGGGGCTTTCTTTTTAGGTTCAATGAATACCCACCGCGCATTTGTCTCAGACCTTGCTGCAAGCACGCACATGCAGGTGATCCATCTGGATTATCCTTTGTCACCTGAGCACCCTTATCCTGAGGCCATTGATGCACTATTAGATGTATACCAAGTTTTATTAGCACAAGGGATACAAGCCAAAGACATTATTTTATCTGGCGATTCTTGTGGTGCAAATCTAGCATTGGCTTTAGCACTGCGTATTCGCGATGAACAACTCTCACAGGTTAGTGGACTGATTCTACTCTCGCCTTTCTTGGACTTAAGTTTAACCAGTGAATCTATTCGCTATAACCGCCAGTTAGATGCGCTGTTATCCATTGAAGCCCTTGAAACGGGCATCGAGTACTATCTACCCAAGCAAATTGATTCTGCTGACCCACTTGTCTCGCCATTATTTGATGATTTATCCGATCTGCCTCCGACTCTCGTGCAAGTCGGTTCAAAAGAAATTCTGTTAGATGATGCACAACGGTTTAGAGATAAAGCAACAAAAGCCGGTGTGGACGTGACCTTTAAACTCTACACGGGCATGTGGCATAACTTCCAAATGTTTAATGCATGGTTTCCCGAAGCCAAAATGGCCTTGGACGATATTGCCACTTTTGCTCAATCACTCGACCAAGACTAGATATCATTAGTTCAATAAAAAAAGGTCAGCCTAAGGCTGACCGAGTGAGGAATCATGAAACTGCTTTTTATTGTGATTAGATGGTTTTTACCTGTGCCAATGCCGCTGTAATGGCTTGATCCTTCAACTCTGGCCCCATATTCACACCCTCTGCACGAATGATTTCAACATCTGTCACGCCGGTAAAGTTAAACACTGTTTTCAAAAAACCTTCTTGGAAATCAACAGGGCTGTTGTCGCCATAAACACCACCACGACTACTGGCGATATATGCTTTTTTGTCACCAGCCAAACCTACAGGACCATTTTCTGTATATTTAAAAGTACGACCAGCAACACTAATGCGGTCAATCCATGCTTTTAATGTTGAGGTAATCCCGAAGTTATACATTGCTGCGCCAATCACCACGACATCTGCACCGAGGTATTGTTGAATAATGCGTTCACCTAAAGCCGATTGCTCTGCATTTTGCCCCATCAAGATTTCCGCATCCAAATGTGGAATTGGTTGTGTCGCCAAATCCAAATACTCAACTTGGGCTTGAGGATGCTTTTCTATAAGTTGCGACACAATGGCTTGGCTTAACTGACGAGACACAGAAGCATCAGACATAATACTTGAATCAATGTGTAAAACTTTCATGGGATATTCCAGACTAATCTTTCTTTAATAGGAGCATATTAAAAGAATTGCCCTACCAGAATAATGCACTTCAGTAAAACACTATGTTTCAAAAATAGAACACTTTTCCCTTTTTGTAGGGATATTTTTACTATGATTTTAGGTGCTATCTTTTATTTCAATTTTAAAATTAATGATAATGATATTTAAATTAAAAAATAATACGAAAATAAAAGGATAAGAATATTGAATGAATTCACTAGCCGTTGCCTCTAAAAAATTAACGAAAAATAAACTTTCTCGCTATCTACTTGAAGAGGAAGTCATTATGAATTGGAGTACATTGAAAAAATGTATTCTGATGCTTATTTTAGCCTGTACCATCCATATTGCTTGGCTAGGCTGGGATACGTTTATTCTAATGAACCCTCAATACTGGCAGGTGGTCAATATCGAGTTTGTTCGCATTCAATTTGTGCTGAATTCTATTTTTTGTTTGGTGCTCTTAGGGCTGATTTACCCCTGCTATGCTTTACAGGATCGCGCATGGGTGCAACGCTTTTTACCTTATGTCGCCATCGGTATCTTTGTGATTTCACTTTGCCAAGACAGCTATTTTGTTGGGGTTTTAAGCCCAATGACCATGATTGCCTACATTTGTTTACTGACGCTGGGTTTAGTGCTGTTTAAACGCAAAATCATTTATATGATGCTGATTCCTGCCACGAGTTTTTTAGTTTTTTCAGGATATCTGAGTTTTATTGACGTTGTCCCTTACTCCCCTCTTTTTATCATTGATGGGAAACTTTTTCTTAATGGCTTCTGGTTATTTTCGATGTTGTATTTCATTACTCCGATCTTAATCACTTGCCTAATTTTATTTGAAATTTTACTTAGCCAGTGGCGTCATCGTGAACAACAGATCCAAAGTTTAAGTCAGATTGATCCCCTCACCAACACGCTTAACCGACGCAGTATTAGCCAAAACTTAGAAAACTTAGGTCATGAGAAACATTCTCCTTATGCAATTGTGCTACTAGATCTCGATCTGTTTAAAAATATCAATGATCAGTTCGGACACCATATGGGAGATGCAGTTTTAATTGCAGTCGGTCAAAAATTGAGTGAGCATTTACGTGAACAGGATATCGTAGGTCGCTATGGCGGCGAAGAGTTTATATTAATCTTAAAGCGTTCTTCGCAACATCGTGCGCGCCGTATTGCAGAACGTTGTCGGGCAGCCATTGAATCTTTGGTTATTGAAAATGAAGATGGACGTTCGATTCGTATCACCGCCAGTTTCGGTATTGCCCTATCTGCCCATAAATTAAAACCCCAACAATTATTAAACCAAGCTGACAAAGCACTTTATGCAGCGAAAGCCGGAGGACGGAATCAAATTAAATGCTATTTTGAAATCGGTGCTTCTGAAATTGAATACGAGTCTAAATGCCGTGATAACCCTCATATTCCACGTCATTAGACAGTCTCTTCTAATCCAGAATGGATCCAAGCACTGACAGCAGGATGCTTGATTATCTGTTGCATATACTGCTGGCTTTGCTCAGATACGGGCAATGCATAACTCTTGAGACGCATCACCACAGGTGCATAAAAGGCATCGGCTATACAGAAATTGCCAAATAAAAAAGCATGCGCGTCTGCACGTTTAGCCCAAATGTGTTCAATCCGCGCAACATCTGCTCTTAATGCCGCATGCTTCTCCCAAAGTGCTTGACCTTCGGCTGTGCTGTATTGCATCTGAAGATTCATTGGGCACAATTCACGCAGTGCCATAAAACTACTGTGCATTTCACCACTGATGCTTCGTGCTTGCGCTCTTAAGGCTTTAGCTCTTGGCCAAAGTGCTAAGTCTGGATGTTGCTCAGCCAAATATTCACAAATCGCTAAAGAGTCCCAAATTCTAAATTCTCCTACATCTAAAACAGGTACTTGAGCATTGGCATGAATATGGGATAGTTGCTCTTTAAAACTGGGGTTTGTCGCATCAAAGCGAACGAGTACCTCTTCAAAGTCGATGTTAAATGCGGTTAAAACCAACCACGCTCGCATTGACCAACTGGAGGAGTTTTTATTGGCAATATATAAACGTTGCATCACCCTTCTCCCTCAGGTTTAAAAACGTTGTAATTGAGCTAAAAGTTCAGCCTCAGTAAATGCACCTGTTAAACGTAAACTGCGAATTTCTTGTTGTGAGGCATCTAAAAATAAATAGGTGGGTGGCCCTAAAATATCCCACTGGTTTAACAGCACTTGATGGGTTGCATCATAATGACTCAAATCCAGTTTAATTAAATAATACGGTGCAAGTGCCTGTTGTACTGTGGCAGATTTTAAAATACGGTGTTCAATCGGCTGACAGGCAATACACCAATCCGCATAGACATCAATCACGATTTTTTGGCCTTTCGGTGCTTGTGCTAATAACTGCTGAAACTCTGCCGCCGTACTTGCGACATGCCAATGCGCAGAGTCTGTCACTGGTGACTCAAAAAAACGTTGACTCTGTTGATATTGGCTATAGCTAATATAAGACCCGCCAATCAGCAACGCCACGATATATAACACACGTAACTGGGTTTTATTCCACATTAAACGATATAACACATAACCAATAAAGCTTAAGCCTAAGACTAAACTCAGCAGTTGCATCCATGTCTCAGAAAGCATTGGGCGAATAAAATACAGCGCCAAAGCCAACATAATGAAAGCAAATAACACCCGAATTTGATTCATCCATAACCCTGCACGTGGCAAGATTTTAGCCCCCAATATACTGGCAAGCAGAAGTGGCGTTCCCATCCCAAAGCCTAAAGTGAACAATAAAACTGCACCTTGCCACTGGCTTTGCGTTTGTGAAATGAACAATAAAGCACCAGCCAAAGGGGCTGTCATACAAGGGCCAACCAACAAGGCAGAAATCATACCCATGATTCCCGCACTGATCAGACTACCCCCTTTTTGCATGGACTGAATATGATCAAGCTTATTGACCAGCACTTGAGGCAGTTTAAGCTCAAATAGTCCAAATAAATTTAACGCGAATAAGACAAAAAGCAGGCTAAAAGCAATGAGGGTTGAAGGCTGCTGCAACCAACGCTGAAAATTCAAACCTGCGGAGGATGCAACCAACCCCAAAATGGCATAAACCATCGCCATGCTGCAGACAAAAACCAAAGCAATCATCCATGCTTTAAGACCTTTACTGTCTCGTATAATGAGAGAAGTTAAAATCGGTAACATGGGTAAAGAACACGGTGTAAACGCGAGCAGGATGCCAAGCCCAAAGAACAGCAATAAGCCATAACCCAACGAGCTCTTAGCCAATTCCTCTGACCACATTTGGTCTTGGGCTGCGGAATCATCAGCGCTTAATGTTACTTGTTCAGATGTCACATTTGTCTCTAAGGACTGCGCTTGAGTATTCGACTGCGCTGCCAAATCTAACAGCCGTTTTGAACCACTGGCCTGATCTTGCAGGCTGATCAAGCCATTAACATCAGTTTTAAATTCAATGGTTTGCGGTGGATAGCAAATACGATCTTTGGCACAACCCTGCCAAGTCACCTGATAGGTTTGCGAAGCTTGTGTATTTAAATCAAATTGTACGTGTTGATAATAAACTTGGGTATGCCCATAATTTTCATCATATAAATCATGGGCTGGAGGTAGCTCTAACTTAAGCACCTGTCCTGCCTGTTTCACTTCAAATTTGTGCTGATAGATATAATAGTGTTCAGGGATATCCCAATGCAGCTGAGCGCTATGCTCAGTTGTGGACTCCACTGTAAATGGAAACGCATCCTTAGCTGAAAGCAGTGGAGTTTCTGCATGAACGTTTAGAATACTGGCCAAAATACACAGATTGATAATCAATACTGATAGCACCAGATACCACGTTCTTCCGTTCTTCCCCTGTTCCAGATGAAGATGCTTTTCCATAATGTTTTCTTTTTCTAATTAAAATAAATATGAAACGCCAAGGGCTGAGTAATAGCTTTTATCTGAACCATCTAAGTCAACGCCAACACTTGCATCCAGTTGCATCCGCTGATTGACCGCATACATTAAACCTGTACCCAGCGCATATTCATTGTCTTGGCTTTCTGCTTTACGGTAAACCAATTCAGAGAAGCCACTGAGTTTATCGGTAAATTGGTACTCGAGTGTCGGAATTGCAGAAATTGCCCAATCACTATTTTGAACTTCATAACGCATGGTGATAGATGTTGTCACGAGATCGCTATAATCATAAGACACAGCAGAAGTCAGACTATAAATATCATCTTCATTGGTGAAACCATCATTGCCTGTGGCAATCACCGCTTCAGCTAATACGGCCATACTCAAACGTTCATCATCCAGTGGAATAGCCGCTTTTACACCCACACTGACATCACCCAAACCATCTGTTTCAGACTTGTTTCCCGCCACTTTCACTTGCTGCCACGACGGACCTGCCCAACCCAATTGTAATTCAATGTTTTTTGCTAGACCTGTGCGGAACAACATATCTACATTTAAGTTGGTGGTTTTTACTTTTTCCCCATCGGCAGTGGTGGACTCAACATAATTTGCATTGGCTAAGCCCTGCTCCCAGGCCAACTGACCCACAGGCGTAATGCCAGTACCCATACCCGAGCCAGGGCGGTCAAAGGAAAAATCTGCAGCCATCGCATTCATACTGAATCCAGCTGTGACACATAAACCCAAATGTTTTAATTTCATCATGATTTTCTCGCTGTTTAGGCTAATTCTTTTGACATTTTTGCACCGTGCTGACGAAGCAACTCTAAAGTTTGCTTTTCTTCAGCTAATGCTTCGGCCCAGTTAATTTCATCAAATTCACAATCAAAGAACAAATCACTAATCGAAGATAAAATAGTCAAACCATCTTCATCTTTGGTGTTTGGATCGACTTTCTCATCCAATAAGCGTTTGACTGCGGGCGCACATGCAGCACTTGCAGCATCCCAAAGTGGGCCATAAATTTCCTCTGTATCCCACAAATGTAAATTCGCTTTTGCTTGAATTAACTGTTCTAAAATCTCTAAATGTACCGCTAGGCTATCTTGCTTTTCTTGTTCTGATAAAGGTGTACCCGCTTCATACGCTTCGCAAATTGCTTCCCACCATTTAAATAAGCCATCTGACCAGACTGAAATCACAGGTCCTTTTTCAGAGTCAATAAAATTTGGATTTAATCCATCTGCTAATAAACGTTGAACTTGCTGAAGATCTAATTCTTCAAGTGCTTGCACGAAAGCTTGTTGTTGCGCGGTTAACATGGAGAGGACGCTCTTCAATTCAGTTTTATTCTATTATGCCGAATAAACGGAACATTTGTTATCCGTAATGTTGGATAAAAGTGAGTGCCAAACATGAAAAAAGCCCCAAATCTGGGGCTTTTTAAAATTCCGTGAGGTTTATTCTTCCTCATCCTCTAGGCCATCATCCTGATCTGCATAAGCAGGTTGCCCAGCACGTGGTTTATCATTCCTTTCAAAGGTATGTTCTAGGCTACGTTTGAGGCGATCAATCGCACCATGAATCGCCGTATCGACATTATGACCTTTATGATTTACAACCACGGGTTTTAAACCTGCAGGACGAGCTTCAATCATACATTGAATGTCGTCATCTCCGCCTTTATGGCTATTGGCATCACTCAGATGCACTGAAAAATGGGTAATACGTTCACTGTGACGTTGGAATTCTTGATTGAGCTCTGCACGTACATAACTAATTAAACGGTCACTATTTTGAATGTTTTTATCTGTACGGATTTCTATGTTCATAAAATAACATCCTCTCTTTATTTGACTCTTTTCTGTGCAAAACTTTTTTATCTTGGCACACTTGTAGCTTACTGTTTTAACAGCATACGACCATCTTCAATTTCTATTGGAAAGCAACCTCCCCTGATTGAATGATGAACACTTTTGAGTCTGCAGATCTGTGTCCTTCTACTTTGAATATCGGGCCTAACTCAAAATTATGCAAGTGATATTTTAAAAAAAATATGAAAAGGATACTTATTGTGACAAGCACTTACTTACGTGGCCAAGAACTCATTGATTCTATTCAAACTTCTGCCTATTCACGTGACCTAATTGGCTATGCAGGAACCCCACCACACGCTCACTGGCCGAATCAAGCACGCATTGCACTACAGTTTGTTTTGAACTATGAAGAAGGGGCTGAAAACCATGTTGAGCATGGTGATGCTGGTTCTGAGCAGTTCCTATCTGAGTTGGTCGGTGCAGCGAGTTTTCCTGCTCAGCATCGCTCCATGGATTCCATGTATGAATATGGCTCACGAGCAGGTTTTTGGCGCATCCATGCGGAGTTTCAAAAACGTGGACTCCCGATGACCATCTTTGGGGTAGGTATGGCACTGGCACGTAATCCACCTATTGTCGAAGCAATCAAACAAGCCCACTACGATGTGGTCTCTCATGGACAACGTTGGTTGCACTATCAAAATGTCGATATTGAAACCGAGTATCAACATATGGATCAGGCCTTGAGCGTACTTGAAACATTATTGGGTCAAACTCCCATCGGCTGGTATACGGGCCGAGACAGCCCCAATACACGTCAATTGCTCGCAGCGTTTCCACAGATTCAATATGACTCGGACTACTATGGCGACGATTTACCGTTTTGGACCACATTAACGCAAACCGATGGCACCACACGTCCACATCTGATTATTCCCTATACACTTGAATGCAATGATATGAAGTTCAGTTCCGCAGGTGGCTTTAGTACAGGAGAACATTTTTTCCAATATTTAAAGGACAGTTTTGATGTGTTGTATAACGAAGGTGAAAGCAGTCCGAAAATGATGTCGATTGGTATGCACTGCCGTCTTCTCGGTCGTCCGGGTCGCTTTAAAGCCTTACAACGCTTTCTCGATTACGTTCAGAGCCATGAAAAAGTTTGGATCTGTCGTCGCTCAGAGATTGCTGAACATTGGTATCAACATCATGCCCCTAATATGTGAAGCATCATGTAAATAGGAGCCTCTTTTGGGCGTTTATTTAGCTATTTTGGGGTGTAAATTTGTCTGTATTTGGCACTGATATTGCAAAGTTTTAGCTATTCTTTTTAAACATCAGGTCAAAATAGTGCATCTGAACGAATTTAATCAATCCCCCCCTGCCGAACTCGAAAACCGATTAAAACACTGCGTGCCTATTCAAAGTTGGGGGCAAGCCATTATTGCAGCTCGCCCCTTTTCATCTATACAAAAGGTACTTGATTACGCGACTCAACTCAGCCAGACATGGACATGGGACGAGGTTCAATCTGCTCTAGATATGCATCCAAGGATTGGAGAGAAGCGAGCCAAAACTGAACTTAGCCCAACCGAACAAGCTTTTTCAGAACGTGAACAGGCCCAACTCCAAACCAATAAAGAGACTCAACAGGCATTGCTCACCGCCAACATCGCTTATGAAAAAAAATATGGCTACATCTTCTTAATCAAGGCGTCAGGTTTAAATGTGAATGATATTTTAACGGCACTGAACTATCGACTAAAAAACGACCCTGAAACGGAACAACGCATCGTCAAACAGCAGTTATCTGAAATTGCTATCCTTCGCCTTACACAGGAGCTTACCGCATGATCAGCACCCATATTCTAGATACTGCTTTAGGTCAACCTGCAGCTCAGGTCGATGTGAGATTATTCAATCATGTTGGCGAATTATTGGCTTGTGCACAAACCAATATAGATGGTCGTATTCAAGCAGCAGATTTTGGCTTAGAAGCACTCATTTCTGGAGAGTATGCACTTGAGTTCAATACAAAGGATTATTTCGAAAAACAAGGCCTTGAAACATTTTTCCCCAAAGCTGTGATTCATTTTTATATCCAAAATACCGAGCAACACTATCACATTCCTCTGCTGATCAGCCCTTTTGCTTATTCCACTTACCGTGGAAGCTAAGCACAACACAAACCAACAGAATATGGGGAAAAACAACATGACAAAACTCAATAAAAGCCTCTCTCCAGAACATGAGTATTTGGGGGCGACTAAAAGTGTAGCTTACGGTTTGCAACATGTGCTCACTATGTATGGTGGAATTGTTGCCCCCCCACTGATTATTGGTACTGCAGCAGGCTTAAACGCGGCACAGATTGGTTTACTCATTGCTGCGGCGTTGTTTGTCGGCGGTTTAGCCACTATTTTACAAACCATAGGAGTGAAATACATTGGGGCGCAACTTCCTTTGGTGCAAGGCGTTTCTTTTGCAGGGGTCGCTACCATGGTGGCGATTGTCACTACAGGTGGAGGGCTGCCCGCAGTTTATGGTGCAGTCATCGTTGCATCATTGATTGGCTTTTTCTTAGCCCCTTATTTTTCCAAAATTATTCGCTTTTTCCCCCCTGTCGTCACAGGTTCCGTCATCACCATCATTGGTTTATCCCTCCTGCCTGTCGCTGTCCGTTGGATGATGGGTGGCAATAAAACGGCACCGAACTGGGGAAGTATTGAAAATATCAGTTTGGCTCTCCTAACTTTAGCAATCGTGATTGGACTGAATATGCTTCAAAGCCCGACCATGCGCCGGTTGTCGATTCTAGTATCAATCATTCTAGGTACATGCATCGCCTATATTCTAGGTTTTGGTGACTTTAGCCACATCACCAATGGTGCTTGGATTCAAGCCCCGAGTGTTTTTGCTTTTGGGCTTCCTGTTTTTGAATTCACCGCAATTCTTTCAATGCTGATTGTGACTTTAGTCATTATGACGGAAACCACTGCCGACATTATTGCAGTAGGTGAAATTGTTGGAACGAAGGTTGATGCTGAACGCATTGCAGCAGGTTTACGTGCAGATATGCTATCGAGTGCGGCAGCACCCATTTTGGGTTCCTTTATGCAAAGTGCTTTTGCGCAAAACGTCGGTCTGGTTGCCATTACAGGAATTAAAAGCCGATTTGTAGTAGCTGCAGGTGGTGGCATTTTAGTGATCTTGGGTTTATTACCGATTATGGGGCGCTTGATTGCGGCTATTCCATTCCCAGTTTTAGGTGGGGCAGGTTTAGTTTTATTTGGAACAGTAGCTGCTAGTGGCATCCGAACATTGGCTAAAGTTGACTATAATGAGCAAAAAAATCTAATTATTGTTGCAACTTCAATTGCAGCAGGCATGATTCCAATCATAGATTATTCTTTCTTTATAAACTTCCCCAAATGGGTGCAAACCCTGTTCCATTCTGGGATCAGTTCGACCTGTATCATGGCGATATTATTAAATTTATTATTCAATCATCTTCCTTCTTCAAAAAGAAAGTCTGTCACTAAAAATAAAATACTTCAGGAAGCCCACCACTAAACCATTTGGTAAAAAAAGTGTAATAAATAACCTTTTTTTATGATCCATCTCCATCACGTTCGTCAAATTTGGCTTTATTTTTGCTTAATAATCGGTATCCTTGTATCCGATTTTTTGGGGAATATTCATGAAACTGACTCAAATTGCTGCTTTCGTAGCATTATCTTCTGCTGCGGCAATTTCTCAAGCTGCGCCGATCTGGCAAGACTTTAGCCTCACTGCTTTATACGGTGAAAACTATGCGCATCCTGTAAATATGGATGACAATAACCAGCAAACAACGGCTACTGTCGAATATACAGCTAAATTGAAATATGGTGACTTTTTCGGCTTCGCTGACCGTGCTCACAATGATTTCGAAAACAGCACATATTTCGAGCTTTCGCCTCGCCTAAGCTTAAGTGCTGTTACAGGAACTAAACTAGAAGCTGGTCCAATTAAAGATATTTTAATTGCGGGAACATGGGAAGCAAATAGCTCGAACTACCCAGGTGCAGACTTCAACAACTACCTCTATGGTATTGGTTTTGATCTTGCTATTCCTTATTTCCAATATGCACAGTTGAACTTCTATAAAGCGGATAATGAGAAAGGAACAACTGATGACTACCAAATGACTGCTGTCTATGGTATTCCAGTGAAATTAGGTTCTGAAGATTTCCTTGTTGATGGCTTCCTTGACTGGTCAACAGGTGAAAATGCAGGTCATGCAAGTGAATTAAACTGGACAACACAATGGAAATGGAATGTTGGTAAACACATTTCTCCAGATACACGTCTTTATGTGGGTGTTGAACACTCTGTATGGAACAACAAATACGGCATCAAAGGTTTAGACCAAAATGACGTTAGTGCATTAATCAAATACCACTTCTAATTCACTTTTGTGAATATCCAAAAGCAAGACTTCTGTCTTGCTTTTTTTTATGTAAAAGCAGCATGATAAAGCTCCAATACAACGACTCAGCCTTCCATGTCTTTTATCATCCGCCCTGCTACTGAACACGATTTGCCTGCCATTCAAAATATTTACAATGCTGAAGTTCTACATGGTATGGCAACGTGGAATGAACATGCATATGATTTAGCGCATTTTCAAAAACAGTTACAACACTTTAAAAATCAGCAATTTCCATTTTGTGTAATGGAAGACCAAGAGAAAAAGGTGATTGCAGGATTTGCAGACTATGCCACTTTCCGTAATTTTTCAGGCTATCGTTTTACCGTTGAGCATTCTATTTATATTTCACCCAACTATGCACGTCAGGGTTTAGGTAAACAACTTTTAGCCTATTTGATTGAACAAGCAAAAATACAGCAAATGCATGTCATGGTTGCAGGAATTGACCATGCCAATCTTGCATCAATTGCATTACACGAAAAATTCGGCTTCGTACAAACAGGCTATATGCCACAAGTGGGACAAAAATTTGGCCAATGGCGTGATCTAGTACTGATGCAATTGATGTTAAATCAGTGAGATTGGCGTTAAATTGTCACTGGTTACACTGATCACAGCATAATTATGCTTTGCTGCTTGTTCATAAAAATTTTTGAGTTGAGCAAACAGCAAGCTCAACTCCGCAAATTGCAGTTCTATCGACTCAGTCCGAATCCCATGTTCCTGCTCTAGGCGCTTTAAACAAGTAGTTTGCATATGCTTTTTAAAGTCATCAATATCGAGTTTCCCTAATGCTTCTTCGACTTCAACTACACGAACTGCCGTGTTATAGCGCACCTCTGTGAGTTGTTTCTGACGTTCCGATAAATGATGTTCAGCTTGTACACTCAAAGCCAGTAAGGAAGTTCCAGACTTAAAACTCCCCTGCAACAACGTTTGTAAGATCTTCCAGTTTGAGCCTAAAAGTAGACGTGATTCAAGCTGTTGCGAATCCAATACATCTTGCACAGCAGTCGACTCTAAAATCAGCATTTCTAAAGCATTGGGTTGAATACTTAATAATAATGTGTCCATATGGCTGCTCTTATTGTTGTTACTTTCCATTAGCTTAACGCGTCTGAAATCCAACTGCTCAATCAATTTGTATGAGTAATTTTCACAAAAACGCAAAGGACAGTGGTCCTTTACTCCGAGCTTAAATACGCCACAAAAAATATCCCCTAATCCAGCGGATTACCCACAATATTACTAATAATTCCCTTCATGATATGAGGGCCTTGCTCAGTACGTAAGTCCTCATACCATGCCTGGGTTACACTTTCATCTTTCATATGGGTCACATCACAACGTTTACGTGCGCGTAGCACCATTTCTCCTGTGCGTTCGTTGCGTTTATTTTGATAACGACGTAACGAGTCTTGTAAGCCCAAAGTATTAATTTGTAGTGCGCGTGCCAAATAAATAGCATCCTCCATCGCCTGGCAACCGCCTTGCCCAATATCAGGCGTTGTACTATGTGCTGCATCTCCGACGATCACCACACGACCTTTATAGAAGTCAATAAATGGCTCAATATCATGAATTTCGACACGATTAGTCTGCTGTTCATTCATTGCATCAATGAGGCTTTGCACAGGCGCACACCAATTTTGAAAATACTCTTTCAACTTTTTTTTATATTGATTTCGATCATTTTCCAAACCAACTGGTAGAGGCACATCAAAAAAGAAATAGAAGCGATTGTCAGAAACTGGCATAAGTGAAGCACGCTTCCCTTCGCCAACAAATGTCGTCCATTGATCTGCTGGTGCTAAATCACTAGATATTTCAACTAAACCATTCCAGTTGACGTAACCAGCGTAACGGCGTTCAACTTGATCACCAAGAACATACGCTCGAGTCAAAGAGTGAGTTCCATCTGCTCCAACCAATAATTCTGTTTGGATTTCTGTTCCATCTGCAAAGCGAACTGTGACCATATCATTGTGCTCTGCTAAAGACAGCATTTTTTTACCGAGCTTGATATCCTGACGCCCAAATTCATCCATCAACATGTTTTGTAGTTCGGCACGCGAAACAGGATACGGTCGCTGTCCAACCTCTTCAATCAAAGGATACAAGCTGAACTGGGTCATGACATCCCCCGTTAAACCATCAACATAAGCCAAATGGTCCATCTGCCCACCTAGGCGTGCGACTTGGTGGGTTAAGCCCAAATAATTCAGGCACTTCACACCATTTGACCACAATGAAATGGCTGCACCTACAGGTAAAATATGCTCCGTTTGCTCATAAATGGTGACTCGATGCCCAAATTTCTTCAATGCGATTCCTGTCGTTAAACCACCCATCCCTGCACCAATAATTGCAATTTCCATCTGTTCCTCTTTTTCAAATTTGTATCATTCAGATTGAAAAAGCGAAAAGCATGCCATCTTTGAGCCCTTCATTTATGTCCATCAAAAGTTGGCATAAGCTGTGCTATATAAAGGAAAGAAAGTAATTTCATTTTCGTAAAATTGGCAGATAAATTTCTTTATTTTTAAAACGAAAAATCACCTATTGATGACCCTAAACACGGACCTATTTCATGGCAACCTTATTTGCACCTAGCTTTGAGCTTCCTACGAATATACAACAATTGACCAATCTGGCAGATCTGCGTATTGGGGCTGAAGTGATTGAATGCTCGGATGATTTTTTTGCTGAAGCCAAACGCATGTTGCAATTTAACGCTCCAGTTTTTGTGGAGGATAAATTTGACGATCACGGAAAATGGATGGATGGTTGGGAAACACGGCGTAAGCGCCATGCAGGTTACGACTGGGCCATAGTCAAACTTGGAGTCGCAGGAAAAATTAAAGCTTTTGATATCGACACGACATTCTTTACTGGCAATTATCCTGCTTCCGCGGCTATTGAAGCCTGTTATGCACCAAAGGGTAACTTTGAAGATGTGGAATGGCACCAAATTTTACCAAACAGTATATTGGGACCTAGCCAGCACCATATTTTTGAGGTTAAAACTGAAATGGTGTATACCCATATTCGTTTAAACATTTATCCTGATGGTGGCATCGCACGTCTTCGTGTTTATGGTGATGTGCAAACCCAAATTACCGACCACAATCAAATATTAGATCTGTTGGCATTGGAAAATGGAGGACGCGTCATTGCATATAGTGATGCCCATTTTGGACATCCCCGTAATTTAATTAATCCCGGTAGAGGGATCAATATGGGCGATGGCTGGGAAACTAAACGTCGTCGGGCACCTGGTTTTGACTGGTGCATTTTAGCCTTGGGGCAAGCAGGCTCTATTGAAAAAATTGAAATTGACACTGCACATTTTAAAGGCAATTACCCAGCTGAAGTTTCAGTTCAAGCCATTTATATTGAAGATGCTACCGACCCACAACTGATTCCACAAAGTATGTTTTGGCCCTTTTTATTAGAGGCGAAAACCATGCAAATGGATCATATCCATTGTTATGCCAATGAAATTTTAACACAGAACAAAGTGTCCCATATTCGGGTCAATATGATTCCCGACGGTGGCATTAGTCGCATTCGTCTATGGGGTAAAATTGTCTAATTTATATTCAAATTGACATGATTAGCTCAATTATTTTTTTAGATTTATGCTGTTATATTTTCATATATGCATCAGTTTTGAAAATACAGTTTTCATTTGGAAGAAACCCATGCCCCATCATATTTTGATTCAACCGATTAGCAATGAAAATTTTGCCGAGTTTGGTGATGTGATTAGCTGCCGAGGGCATGATTTTTTCCATATTAATGATGCACACACTGAGCGCTATCATGCCTTGGCTGAAACTGAAATTATGGGCCATGCAAAAGTTGGTATTAGTATCTTTCGAAATATCCAGACCACTACACTTCCTGTTGAAATTTCAATGTTGGAACGTCACCCCAAAGGCTCTCAAGCGTTCATCCCGATGCACGGTCAAAAATTTCTAGTGTTGGTTGCGCCAAGTTTGGATACGGATCAACCTGATATTTGTAAATTACAGGCTTTTATTACAGATGGTTCGCAGGGTGTGAATTATCATATAGGGACATGGCACCATCCACTTTTAACACTGGAATCTCCTAGTGATTTTGCCGTTATTGATCGAATTGGGACTGGACATAATTGTGATGTTTTTCAGTTTGATGAAAAAATTCAAATTATGCTTCTCGATCGTCCCTAACCCAGTATTTATGCGTTAGTATCTCATTTAATTATTCAGAATAATCAGAGGGATAAATGGCAAAATTTTTAAACACGAGTGGCACTAATTTTTTTCTTGAAGAACTCATCAAAAATGCCAAAGAACGCCTCATTTTAATTAGTCCTTATCTACGTTTAAATGACCGAATCAAAGAACTTTTAGAAGATAAAGATCGCCTAAAAATTGATATCCGTATTGTTTATGGAAAGAGTGATTTACATCCAGACGAAATCAAATGGATGCAAAAATTAGATTTTGTCCGAGTTAGCTTTTGCAAAAATTTGCATGCAAAATGCTATATCAATGAAAGTGAATGTATTATTTCCAGTCTAAACCTTTATGAGTTCAGCCAAGTCAATAACAATGAAATGGGAATCTTAGTCCGTAAATATGAAGACACTGAAGTTTTCAAAGATGCTTATGAAGAAGCTCAACGAATTATCCGAATTAGCGATGAAGTACGTATTACCCTAGATGAAGTAAAAACAGAAATACCTCCAGTTTCAGAAGTGGCAGATCATGAAGAAGACATCATTTTTACAAAACTAACGACTGCGAAACTCGCTGCAAAAGTTGGAATTAAAACTCCAGACTTATTGGAAAAATTAGTCAATAAAGGCTATTTAAACCTTACAGAAAATGGTAAGCATTTTCTGACAGACTCAGGAAAAGCTATTGGTGGCGAATTTAGAACGGGTCAATATGGTATTTATTTTCTATGGAACGAAAATACCGAGATTTAAAAACATTAAATTTTCCAATTTCTAAAAGAATTAGAAACAATAAATCCCTCTAAACCTCCCCTTTAGCAGGGAGGCTTTTTGTCACTTGTTCAACAGAGGGGAAAATAACGAGACTTAAATCGCCACCAATTCTCGAATACCTTTTGCAGGCATTTCACTGCCTGCCCCTTGTGCAATCACTTGCCCACGGGCCATAACGGTATATGTATCAGCCAATTCTTCGGCAAAGTCATAAAACTGCTCAACCAAAACCACCGCCATCTCACCACCATCCGCCAGTTTACGAATCACTCGGCCAATGTCTTTGATAATAGAAGGTTGAATGCCTTCTGTGGGTTCATCCAATATTAACACCCGCGGTTCTGACGCTAAAGCACGCGCAATCGCCAATTGCTGCTGCTGTCCACCCGATAAATCTCCACCACGACGATGTTTCATTTCATCTAATACGGGGAATATTTCATACAAATGTTCAGGTACTTTTCGGGTTTTAGCCCCCTTAAACTTGGCCATGCCAATCAGGATATTTTCTTCAACAGTTAGGGTCGAAAAAATATCACGGCCTTGTGGCACGTAAGCCAAACCTGCACGAACACGTTGTTCAGGATTCATCTTCGAGATGTCCTTGCCATCAAGTAAAATTTGGCCCGACTTGATCGGTAAAATCCCCATCAGACATTTCAGTAAGGTGGTTTTTCCAACACCATTCCGCCCCAACACCACCGAGCACTCTCCCACAGGGGCCTGAAATGAAACATCTCTTAAAATATGACTGCCACCGTAAAACTGATTGACGTCTTTGACTTCTAACATGGTCGGCTCCTTAACGTCCTAAGTATTTCTCAATCACATCTTCATTGGCCTGTACCTCTGCCAATGTGCCTTCAGCTAAAATCGACCCTTGAGCCAGTACCGTCACTTTTTCACTGATGGTGTCGATAAAGCTCATATCATGTTCAACCACCACCAAAGTGTGATTTTTCTTCAACTCTAAACACAGCTCAGCCGTGCGTTCTGTTTCGGCATCAGTCATTCCTGCCACAGGTTCATCAAGTAAAATCAGCTTAGGACGTTGCATAAGCAACATGCCGATTTCCAACCATTGCTTTTGTCCATGTGACAACAGCCCCGCAGGTTTATGTACCCACTCTTCTAGCCGAATTTGCGCCAAAGACTCATCCAAAGCCAACTGCGCATCTGGATCCAGTTTACTGAAGAAGCTTTTTTTGACGCGCTTATCTTTTGGTGCCGCGAGTAGCAAGTTTTCCATCACTGTAAAATTTTCAAATACCGTTGGTTTTTGAAATTTACGACCAATGCCCGCTTCTGCAATTTGCTCCGTACTCATCTTGGCCAAATCATAGTTTTGCCCAAAAAAAGCTGAGCCTTCGGTCGGTCGGGTTTTACCTGTAATCACATCCATCAGTGTGGTTTTACCTGCCCCATTGGGTCCAATGATGCAGCGTAGCTCCCCTTCTTGGATGTACAGCGACAGATCATTTAAGGCCCGAAAGGCATCAAACCAAACACTGACTTTCTCCAAGTACAGTGCAATACCGTGGCTAAAGTCAGCGCCTTGTTCTTTGGGACGCCCATAGCCGTCTGAAGCATGGCCACCATGAGGTTGTATTAGCTCACTCATTCGCTACGCTCCTTTTTAAAACGGTCAAACAGACCAATGACACCTTTGGGTAAGAAAATGGTGACCACAATAAATAAAGCACCCAAGATTAATAACCATGCTTCTGGATAAGCCACGGTGAAATAGGTTTTCACGCCATTAATTAACCCTGCACCCAAAATTGGGCCAATCAAAGTCCCACGCCCACCCGCAGCCACCCATACCGCCATTTCAATCGAATTGACGGGGTTCATTTCACTTGGGTTAATAATACCTGCTTGGGGAACGTATAAAGCCCCTGCAATACCTGCAATGACCGCCGACAGCACCCATGCAGATAGCTTGTACCAAAGTGTGCGGTAGCCCAAATACTGTAAGCGATTTTCGCTGTCACGAATTGCTCCCAGTACACGGCCATAAGGTTTATTCATAAGATGACGCAATCCCACAAAGCACAACAACAGTACAACAGCGGTGAGAAAACAGAGTGTGGCACGCATGGATGCTGAGGTAATGTCCATGCCAAAAATGGTTTTAAAGCCTGTAAAACCATTATTTCCACCAAAGCCTGTTTCATTGCGAAAGAACAACAGTGCCGCCGCAAAAGTCATAGCCTGAGTAATAATCGAAAAATACACGCCTTTAATTTTGGAGCGAAACGCAAAGAAGCCAAAGATGAAAGCCACCATACCAGGAACCAATACCACCAAGGCCAAAGCCCATAAGAAATGATTGGTACCCACCCAATACCATGGCAGTTCAGTCCAACTTAAAAAACGCATAAAGTCAGGAAGTGCATCCCCTGCAGATTGGCGCATCAGATACATGCCGAAAGCATACCCCCCCAGCGCAAAGTACAAGCCGTGACCTAAACTTAAAATGCCTGCATAGCCCCAAACCAAGTCCAGTGCCAAAGCCACCAAAGCCAAGCACATGATTTTACCAATCAGGGTGACCCAATACGCAGAAAGATAAAATGCCGAATCAGCAGGAAGTAAATGTAACCATGGGAGCAATAACATGACAGCAAAACACGCCGCTATTGCCATTGCACTGATAGGTTTATCAGATAATAAAGAATTGATTTTCATGCGCTTACTCCACAAAACGGCCTTTGATGGCAAACAAACCTTGTGGACGTTTTTGAATAAACAAAATCACAAGAACCAGTAGAATAATTTTCGCAAGAACAGCGCCCATGCCAATTTCAAGAATCGTACCACTGATACCCAAACCGAGTGCTGCCAGTACCGCTCCCCAGACTTGTCCTACACCACCAACAACAACGACCAAGAAAGCATCAATGATATAATTCTGACCTAAATCAGGCCCAACATTACCTACTTGCGCTAAGGCACAGCCTGCCAGACCAGCTAGGCCTGAACCCAGTCCAAAAGCCATCATGTCAATACGACTAGAACGAATGCCTACAGCTCGTGCCATTTGGCGGTTTTGCGTCACGGCACGAACAAACAAACCAAAGCGTGTTTTATTGAGCAGGTAAACCAACAGCAGTAGCACCGCAACCGTAAAGACAATAATGGCAATCCGGTTATACGGCAGCATTAAACTGGGACTCAGCGCAATACCGCCCGATAACCAAGAAATATTCGAAACTTCAACATTTTGTGCGCCAAAAATCATCCGTACCAATTGCATCAAAATCAGACTGACGCCAAAAGTTGCCAACAGCGTTTCCAGCTGACGACCGTATAGCGGTCGAATTACCGTCCGTTCAATCAACATGCCAATCAGCGCACTTACCACAAAGGCTGCAGGAATAGCTGCAATTAAATACCAATCAACATAACTGCCTAAGTAAGTCTTAAACAGGCTTTGCACCACATAGGTGGTATAAGCCCCTATCATAATCAATTCGCCATGTGCCATATTAATCACACCAAGCAGGCCATAAGTGATGGCTAAACCGAGCGCTGCTAGCAGTAAAATGCTGGCTGTACTAAAACCAGAAAATACATGTCCAGCCCATTCACTGGCTTGAATGCGAGTTTTAATCTGACTTTTGCCATCCGCCAAAATAGCTTTGAGATCTGGATTCAGATTAGGCTGGGTGAGGGTTTGTTCTACTAAGGCTAAAACATCGGGGCGATTTGACTCAGCGAGTACTTTTGCTGCTTGAATCTGTACCAACACATCTGGATTTTCAAAATCTAAACGTGCTTTGAGCTGTGCTAAGCGCTGTTTGACTTTGTTATTTTGCTCTTTCAAATAGAGCTGATTAATCTGTGCAATATTCAATTCGGACAGGTTATTTTCTAAAATATCAATCGCTTCTAAACGTTGAGAAAAGTCTTCAGATTTTAATTTTGCTTGTGCCTGACCAAAGTTTAAAGCTTTACGTAAAGTATTGACCAATGTCACTTGAGATAAATCACCCGGCCAAGTTTCAATCACTTGCTCATCGGGATAATGCAATAATTTCTCATTATTTTTTAAAATATATGTCGTGCCTGCACTGTCTTTGTATAACTCATCATTTTCAATAAATGCAACGAGACGATCAAACTCTTCAATCGTGCCCGGCCACTGGCTCAGCATGGCACGACGCTCTGCAAATTCTGCTTTAACAAAACGTTGAATGGCATCATTAGATGCTGATGCACTTTGTGTAGCAGAAGTGGGTTCAGTATTTTTAGCCCAAACACTGTTACTCATGAGCTGTGCCATTGAGCAGAGTATCGCGACACAAAAAATCTTTGGATTCATAAAATATTCCCTTAAGGTTGCTTAAAAAGTCCCGTATCGGGATGTTTTTATTTAAGAGCCCACAGCCGAAGCTATAGGCTCAGTACTTAAGACAATTATTTAGGAATGTATGGGCTCCAAGGCTCTGCTTTAATCACACTCGGTGTTTTGTAGACCACATCAAACTGACCATCTGCGCGAATCTCACCAATCATGACTGGTTTATGTAAGTGATGGTTTTCTGCATCCATTTTTAAGGTGTAGCCAGAAGGTGCTTTAAACTCTTGACCAGCCATTGCTTCACGAACCTTATCAACATCGGTCGTTCCTGCTTTTTCAACAGCTTGCTTCCACATATTGATCCCCACATAGGTGGCTTCCATCGGATCATTGGTCACGATTTTGTCTGCATTCGGCAGTTTATATTCCACTGCATACTGCTTCATTTTATTGACAAATTCGGTGTTGGTTGGGTTCTTCACTGACATGAAGTAGTTCCACGCCGCCAAATGTCCAACCAATGGCTTGGTATCAATACCACGGAGTTCTTCTTCACCCACGGAGAAGGCCATGACAGGAATGTCAGAGGCTTTGATACCTTGGTTCCCCAATTCACGGTAGAACGGCACATTTGAGTCGCCATTGATGGTTGAAATCACCGCTGTTTTCTTACCCGCAGCGAATTTCTTCACATTGCTCACAATAGTTTGATAGTTACTATGACCGAAGGGCGTGTACTCTTCCATGATGTCAGCATCTGCCACACCTTTGGACTTCAAAAACGCACGTAAGATTTTATTGGTGGTACGTGGGTAGACATAGTCCGTACCGAGTAGAACAAAGCGCTCTGCTTTACCGCCCTCTTCGCTCATCAAGTATTCCACTGCAGGAATCGCTTGTTGATTTGGCGCAGCGCCCGTGTAAAAAATGTTTTTAGACTGTTCTTGCCCCTCATATTGCACAGGATAGAACAGTAAACCATTTAACTCTTCCACTACGGGCAAAACTGACTTACGAGAAACGGATGTCCATGCGCCAAAAATTACTGCCACTTTGTCTTGGGTAATCAGCTGACGTGCTTTTTCTGCAAATAAAGGCCAATCAGATGCAGGATCAACCACCACAGGTTCTAATTTCTTACCGAGTACACCGCCATTGGCATTGATTTCATTGATGGTCATCAATGCCGTATCTTTTAAAGACGTTTCAGAAATGGCCATCGTGCCTGAAAGTGAATGTAAAATCCCGACTTTAATGGTGTCACCACTCGCTGCTGTGGCAACAGGTTCAGATGCTGCTGTGCTCGCTTTATCTGCAGGTTTTGAACAACCTGTTAAAGCAATACTCCCCATAATTGCAGTTGCAAGGAATGTCTTCGTTAATAATTTTTGTTGGAACATCTCATTTTCTCCAAACTTGAAACTTAGGGTGCATTTTTCAATGCATGATTGTTATTAGCGCTATAGGTGCCAATTCAATTTCTATGCCAAGCAGGTCTAAATGAAGGTTTTAACATTCTTTAAAACACATATTTTTTAATATTTATCAATATCTTAAATAAAACAAAAAATCACACTACGCACCCTAAATTTACCTCATTTTGTTGTTTTTATGCATACAAGCTTGTATACAACATTTGTTCCAAATCAATCCATCTTGCCCACTATTGCCCTTTTATTTTAAGATTTGTGCACAAATTAGGCGCACCCGAAGATTAAATATACCCATAAAAAAGCACCCTCTAAGTTAGACTAAATGTGTCCAACTTTCAGGGTGCAGTTCAATATGTGGGCTTTTGATGCACTTATAATAAATTTAAACCACTAGCTCTGCCAAATTGCCTTTTTGCTCTAACCACTCTTTACGGTCACTCGAACGTTTTTTAGCCAGCAATTTATCCAATAAACCTGCGGTGAAATGACTATCATCCAAGTCCAACTGCACCAAACGGCGTGTATTCGGATCCAATGTAGTTTCCCGTAGTTGGCTAGCATTCATTTCACCCAAACCTTTGAATCGGGTAATTTGTGGGTTCTTGGTTTTACATTTTTTCAAAATGCTTTCCAGCTCTTCATCATCCAAGGCATAGTGCACATCTTTGGCATCATCAATTCGATACAGCGGTGGCATCGCCACATACAGATGTCCTTCTTCAACCAAGACAGGAAAATGCTTCACAAACAAAGCACACAGCAGCGTCGCAATGTGTAGACCATCCGAGTCAGCATCGGCCAAAATACAAATCTTGCCATAACGTAGTTCTGATAAATCATCCGACCCCGGATCGACTCCTATGGCAATCGCAATGTTATGCACTTCTTGCGAAGCCAAGACTTCATCGGAAGAGACTTCCCAAGTATTTAAGATTTTCCCACGAATTGGCATGATCGCTTGGAAGTTTTTATCGCGTGCTTGTTTAGCTGACCCCCCCGCAGAATCCCCTTCCACAATAAACAGTTCAGACTCTTCTAAGGTATGTCCAACACAGTCTGACAGTTTTCCGGGTAATGTTGGCCCTGCCACAATCTTCTTACGTTCAACCTTTTTCGCAGCTTTCAGACGACGACCCGCTTTCGAGATCGCCATTTCCGCTAACTGCATGGCAATATCAGAGTTTTGGTTTAACCACAGTGCAAAAGCATCTTTGGCGATATTTTGGACAATCCCTGCTGCTTCACGACTGGATAAACGTTCTTTAGTTTGCCCTGAAAACTGCGGCTCTTGGAACTTGAGCGACAAAATATAGTTCACACCATCCCAAACATCTTCAGCAGAAAGCTTCATGTTTCTTGGCAATAAGCTACGAAGCTCACAAAACTCGCGCATTGCATCGGTCACGCCTGAACGTAGGCCATTCACATGGGTTCCCCCCTGCGCGGTTGGAATCAAGTTCACATAACTTTCTTGAACCAACTCACCGCCATCAACATTCCAGCAAATGGCAAATTCGGCACTGGCACGCTCAGCATCTCCTGTAGCCACAAAGGCTGGATGAGGCAGAATCTCACGATCTTCTATTTCATCCATCAAATAATCGACGAGGCCATTCTCAAACTGCCAAACAATTTTTTCATCATTGATTTGGTCAACATAATTGATTTGTAAGCCTGCAGCCAAAACGGCTTTGGCTTTTAAATTATGCTTCAGCGCTTTTAGGGCAAATTTCGGTGAATCAAAATATTTGGCTTCAGGCCAAAAGTGAACAGAAGTCCCTGTCGCACGCTTCGGTGCTTTACCTTCTAATACCACCAAGGGCGCAGTCGGCTCCCCCTGCTCAAACGCCATTTGGTAAAGGTTGCCCTGACGTTGAACTTCCACTTCAACTCGGCTAGATAGCGCATTGACCACGGAAATTCCAACACCATGCAAACCACCTGAGAACTGATAGTTGTCAGTACTGAATTTACCCCCTGCATGCAGTTTGGTCAGAATGATTTCAATGCCGCTTTGACCATATTCAGGGTGGATATCGACAGGCATACCACGACCATTGTCTTCCACCGACAGCGAACCATCTTTATAAACGGTGACAGTAATTTTATTGGCATGACCTGCAAGTGCCTCATCGACCGCATTATCAATAACCTCTTGCGCCAAATGGTTTGGGCGTGTGGTATCGGTATACATGCCAGGACGACGACGTACCGGATCTAAACCAGATAATACTTCAAGGGATTGGGCCGTATATTGAGACACGTTGTACTGTTTCCTTATTTTAAGCAGTCCGATAAAAACTGTAATGCCATCGGTATTTTGTCTGCGAAATCTTCCATCGCATGATTGCCTTTCGTTTCCGAAATCACAAGCGCTGCGCCATTATAATAGCGCTCTGCGTCACGATAATCCAAAACTTCATCGCCTTGTTGCAATAACACTAAAATTTTGTCTGCATCTTGCACAAATGGCAGTTCGATCTGCTCAAGATAATCCAACTGTGCATCATCCAGCGTCCAATGTTCATTCACCTTATAAGGCAACTGAGCCACACCAAATAAATCTCTGAACAATTGCCATGGTTGCATAGCAGGGTTAATCAGCACAGCAGGGACTGCCAACTTCGCGACCAATTGTGTCGCATAAAAACCGCCTAAACTGCTCCCCACGAGCACCACTTGATCCAACTCTTGAATCAAAGCCGTTAATTTTTCCAAGGCCAAATGCGGAGGCATATTCAAGTCAGGTAAATGTACTTGCCACCCTGAATGGGCTTCACAGTAGTGTTTCAGCAATTGACCTTTTATTGATGAAGAACTGCTTTGAAAGCCATGTAAATAAATTATATTCATGCTGTAAATTTACTCTTCCACATCATCATTTATATTGTGCACTCAAAGGAGATCCTTTTAACTGACTGATTTTTTTTGTATGTATCGAATATTGTCAGACAAAAAAATAAGATCAACCTTACATTCATCGCTATTGTAAAAGTTATTCGAGATGAATTAGATAAGCTAGAGTGCTAAGAATTTATACCGTGATCGTTGAAAAAAATAAAGTCCCTGCCGACACAGAAACTCAAGGGTAGAAAAAATGCCAAGTTTAACGCCTCTGCACGAGACCTATTGTAAATGGGATCGTACTCCTCCCAGCCAAGCCGATGTGCTTGAAGGGGTTGCTCAGCTGCTTACCACGCGCCTAGGCGACGTTGTCCATGATTTAATTCAGGCCATTCAGCGTGAAATTTTAATCAGTTTGTTTGGGATGAACGAGGCCAGCTCAAAAAAGTTTCTATCTACCCGCTACATTGAGAAGCTTTACCAATTTTCTTTCAATACCCTACAAAACTACGGTAGTTATTTATTGGCACCGAGTTTACGCCATATTATTGAAAAATTTCCCAATTTACACCATAAACCCTTAACCCCAACCTTGCATTATTTAGTTGGGGCGCTGAATGGTGTTTTGGGTGACTATTTACTCAAATACCATAACCCTGTGGCACTACCGATGGTGCTGTATGATCATTATGGCGCTGTCCAACAAGGTGAGTTATCTGGCCGTGTGGTGATTATGGTTCATGGTCTATGCATGAATCATTTGTACTGGAGTACAGCGCGTTATGGCGGTATTGGGGAAAAGCTGTTGGCACAACGAGCCCAAAACACGATGTTGTATTTGAACTACAACACAGGGCGTCGTATTTCAGCCAATGGACGTAGCTTTTCTAATACTTTACAAGACTTGCTCAACCGTAACCCCCGTATCAGCTCAATTGATCTGATTGGACACAGCATGGGTGGACTGGTTTCACGCAGCGCACTGTTCTATGGCAAACAGAATATGCAAAGCTGGATTCATGTAGTGGAAAACATGGTCTGTATCGGTTCTCCACACCATGGCGCAGTTTTAGAACGCTTTGGCTTTCATTTACAAGACAAACTCGGGCGTTTCCCATTTGTCAAAATTATCGGGCATGTCGTCAATATTCGCAGTAATGGCATTCTAGACTTGCGTCATGGCAGTGTGCGTGATGACGACTGGGAGCACAATGAAGCACGTATTGGTCAAGTTGATGACAACCGTAAACCTGCCCCATTGCCCTCACATATCAATACATTCTTGATCGCAGGTACGATTGAATTTGAAAAGCGCAAATATCGCGCGCTGAATGTGATTGGCGATTATCTAGTTAGTGTAAAAAGTGCTTTAGGCGAACACATGAATCCACGCTTTCAATTGAAAGTGCCTGATTCGCATAAAGCGATTTTCTATGGCTTAAACCATTTTGAACTGCATACCCATGCCAGTGTGGCAGAGCAAATCGTACATTGGTTCTATCCAAATCCAACTGAAACGGAATATGGTCAGGTGCATGAATACATGGTTGGGCTGGATGATTTTGAGGGTATTGCGCTGACCTAAGCCACTCATACAGCTCATAAAAAAGCCAACATGACGTTGGCTTTTTTATCTTTATTATTTTTTCTTTGCGTGGTTCGGATATTTACGGAACAGCTGCCACAAGCTAATCAACGCCAGTGCCACAAAAAACACCAAAGACCATACCGGTAAAGACTGACCCAAGAACGTCCAGTCCACAAGTGCACATTCACCAGAACCTGTCAGTACCTGTTCAAACACTGAACGCAAAGGCAAGGTGTCTAACCAATAATCCAGACCAGGTCCACAACTCGGCACTTGATCAGGTGGTAAGTTTTGTAGCCAAACATGACGTGCTGCCACACCTGCAGACCATAAGACCGATACACTACCAAGAAACGTATAAAAACGTTTAAAACCATTTGATGCTGGGTTATGTAAAAAGGCAATCAGTGAAATTAACCCAAGTCCAATCAGTCCCACACGCTGGAACACACAGAGTGGGCAAGGGTTCAACTGTGCAGGGCCATGTTCTAAATACAAGGCAAAGGCCATACCAATAATACTGGCTAAAACCAACACACCACTCACGAAGCGATAACTCCATTGCATGGTTAATCCTCTTAATTTTTTATCTAAATTGTGCAAGATACTGCTCAAAACTCAGTTGGCTGTCTTGCTCTAATTGTGCTTGCTGTTGTAAAGATACCGTAGCCAAATCATCAAAATAAGCCCATGTCTCTGCACTCAGCTGATGACGCTCATAACTTGATGCATGTTGTGCGGCCATTTGGCTACCAAAGCCCCATGTCCCACCCGCTTCCAAAGTATCTTCGATCATCTGCGCCGACAAAGTATCATCAACTTCGGCCACTCTCTGTTGCATGACTGTCATTGCTTTACTGTAGAGTGTGGTGTCATAGCACTGATCTAACAACACAACCAGTTCTTGCATAGCCTCTAAATGAGACTGACTCCATGCTTCAATCGGGAACGATTGCTCACCCACGGCAATTGTGGCATTCGGTGCGCGCCCACGATTGACCACTTCCGCTTGGTTTTTCTCGATTTGATCTTGCTCTGCGGACAAAAGTTCTGGGCTATCTAACAGTAAGCAATACAGTGCCAGTACTTCTAAGAAACCAGCGGTATCTTCATTGATTCCAATCGGGCTATACGGATTGATATCCACCGCGCGAAGCTCGACATAACCAACGCCTCGATTACTCAGCGCTTGGGACGGTGTTTCCCCTGCTTGTGGTACTTGCTTTGGACGTACCAAACTGTAGTACTCATTTTCTATTTGCAAGACATGATCATTAATCTGAATCGGTTCGCCCTGCGCATCATTGAGGCCTAAACGACTAAACGGTGCATAAGCTGTTTTGACTGCTTTTTGTAGACCTTCGAGATAACCGTCGATATTGTTATAATGAATCCCGAGTTGCTTTTGTGCTGAGTTTTGATAACCAAAACGTCCCATCCGCAGAGCAGTTGCATAGGGCAAATATAAGGTTCCGCGCAACAACGGCAATAGGTGGTGTTCACGTCCTGTCATAAAACACTGGCAGACCGATGGACTTGCCCCGACCAAGAACATCACCAATGGCGTGAGACGAATAAAGTTGCGGATCAAACCAAAATAACGATGACTGCGATAATCCTGTGCAGACAAAGCTTTCAGCGCTTCATCTGTCTCATGTTGTTGTAATTGTTCAAACAGCTGATCGGGAAAGGACAAATTATAGTGCAGTCCTGAAATGGTTTGCATCCGTCGCCCATAACGAACACCTAAACCATGACGGTATAGGGTTTTAAACTTTCCAATATTAGATGTGCCATATTGAGCGAGACGGATTTTTTCGTCATCGTCATCCAACATACAAGGCATTGACAAGGGCCACAATTTTTCACCGCTTTCCAAGTGTCGATGTGCCACCGTATGGATATCTTTTAGATAATCCAAGGCCTCAGTAATAGTCGGCTGTGGTGGGGTAATAAATTCTAATAACGCTTCTGAATAATCTGTCGTGATGTGTGGGTGAGTCAGTGCAGAACCCAAAGCTTGGGGATGATCAGCTTGAGATAAAAAGCCATTACTTTGCATACGCAAACTTTCACGCTCAATTCCGCGTAACATCCCTTGCAAAAGTGATGAATTGAACCAAGTCGGTAACACAGCTGTAGATTTAGATGCGGGTTGACCCATTACAATCTCACTTTTTGGAAGAAACAACGACCACGACGAATAAAATAAAATCATCAGTTTAAATCAGTATAACGTGATTTTAACTCGGCACATTACACCCAGTCCTATTTTCAAGTAAACCATCTGTTCTATTTTTCGGAAAATATTTATCACAAAGTTACGCTATTAGACATGTCAAAAGTGTGATTCTATTGAAGAATAAATGCTAAAGAATTGTAAACTTTATGAATTATCAAGAAATTTTAGACTTTTGGTTTGATCCTCAACACCAAACTTGGTGGTTTAGCCAAAATGATGCCTTTGATGCCCTGATCGAAGAAAAATTTAAGAGCATTCATGAGCAAGCCATACATGCTGAGCTCTGGTCTTGGCGCAGTAGCGCTGAAGGACGTTTGGCTGAAATTATTGTACTCGATCAACTGTCGAGAAACCTGTATCGCAACAGCCCTTTGGCCTTTGCTCAAGATGCGCTGGCTTTGGCTTTGGCACAAGAAGCGATTTCACTTAAATTAGATATCGAATTATCAGCGACGCAACGCAGTTTCTTATATATGCCTTTTATGCATAGTGAATCAAAACTTATTCATCAATATGCTTTAAAATTGTTCCAAGACTTGGGTAATCCGATCAATCTCGACTTTGAACAACGTCACAAAGTCATTATTGACCGTTTTGGACGTTATCCTCATCGTAATCAAATCCTTGGACGTAACTCAAGCCAAGAAGAACTGGAATTTTTGACGCAACCCAACAGCCATTTTTAACTGTTCGGTTTCTCCCTCTGTGCTAAGGAGTCTACCTCATGACAAAAATTTTAATTGCCTGCGCATTGGCCACTAGTCTGAGTTTAGTGGGTTGTGCCTCTACCCCCTCAAAACCATTAACCTTCGACCAATTGGGTCGCTTTAGTAACACACCTTTAAATAGCTCAACCTACCGAATCAGCTTTCAAGCACGTCCCAATATGAGCCATGGTACAGCTGAAGAAATCACGTTGGTTAAAGCCGCACAAACCACCGTACAAAATGGTTATCGCTTCTTTAAAGTGTTGAATGACCCAAGCAATCAGAATCAAGCACCAAGGCAGGCCGTGGTTTACTCTAACCCAATGCCTTATTATCCCTACGGCTATTACTCACGCCACCCAGGTTTCTGGCCCGACCCATTCTATGACACACCACGTCTTGTAAACATTGACCCTGTGCAAGTGTCATACAGCATTCAATGCTTTAAAGACCAAAAATCGGCACCAAGTGATGCCTTTGACGCCACGCTGATTTTACAGTCATTGGGTGGAAAGTATGGCCTAAGCCCAACAGGCGAGGTTTTGCCACCACCTGAACCCACAACGCCAGCGCCCACAACCAAAACAAAGTAAGACATAGAGTTCGCCTATGAATGAAACACAAACGACGTCTTCTAACCTACAACGCAGTAAACGCTTTGCCACTATTGCTCTCATCACTGCAGTCGTGACATGGCTTTTGCTGATGGTAGTTGCTAAGTTTGTCCCGACAGACAAAGTGTGGATCATTCATATTTTGATGTTATCTGCTGAAGCAGGTGTGGTCGGTGGTTTAGCAGATTGGTATGCGATTACTGTGCTGTTTCGTAACCCTTTTGGGAAAATGCCCATTCCAAAGTTTTTGCGCGACCACACCGAAATCATCCCTCGTAACAAAGCACGGATTGCTGAATCCATGGGGCGTTTTGTACAAGAGAATTTTCTTTCACCCCAAGTGGTGGAAAAAAGCTTACAAAGTACCGACCTATCTTTGGCAGTGGGTCAATGGCTCGCCAACCCGCAAAACAATCTACAAATCACCCAAGTGATTCAACAAACCGTGCCTAAAGTATTTGAGTTTGTGGGGCAAGAACAAATTGGCCGTTTTATTCAAAGTAATAGCGTGCAATGGGTGCGTAATACCCAAGTTAATCATTTGGCCAGTGAAATGCTGCGTGCAGTGCTGGAAAATGATTTCCATCAAGATGTATTACAACGCGGACTCGACTTGGCGCATGACTGGATGACCCAACACCCTGAACAAAGTCGCGAGCTGACTCAAACCTTGTTCAAAGAACTCGGGGTCTGGAAGTTGGCCAAAGGAGCCAGTTGGATTGGGATAGATGTTCAGCAAAGAACCATTGACTCACTCATTCAACGAGTAGAGTCAATGCTGGCCGATCCAGAACATCCATGGCGTCAAAAAATTGAAGCGATGGGACATGAACTCATGCTCGAACTGGCAGATGCCAACAGTACAGCCAGCCAACGCTTGAACCAAACCAAAGATGCTCTATTGGATAGTCCACAAGTACTGAATTTTATTAGTGGTGCCGTCGCCATTTTATGTGATGCCATAAAACAAGATCTACAAAAAACCGACTCAGGCATTGCACACAACATCCGTGTATCCATTCAACAGATTGGTGAAAATATCATCTCCAATCAAGCTGTGCGAGATCTACTCAATCAGCGTTTAAGTGGCATTGCAGTCAATCTAAGCGATCAATACAGTGAAAAAGTAATTCGTTTTATCAGTGAACGCATCCACGAATGGGACTCCAGTGTCATGATCGACAAAATCGAAAATGAAGTTGGTGGTGACTTACACATGATTCGAGTCAATGGTGTGGTGGTGGGCGCATTTATTGGTTTAGCACTGGGAATTATTCGTGCGGTGGTCGAAGTACTCTTGTAAACGCACACTTTAGTAAAAACCATTCACCCAAATGTCGGCTTTTAGCCGTAGCTACATGCAAAATTTGCATAAGAAAAAGTGGCCTACTGTGCTATTTTGGATGAATATTTAAATACTTATAAAGATTTATGCTTCAATTACCTACATCCAAACTACCCGCACAGGGCATCACTATTTTCAGCACCATGACTGCCATGGCACAGCGCTTAAATGCCCTAAATCTATCCCAAGGTTTTCCAGACTTCGAAGCCCCCGCTGAACTGCTGGATGCTTTAGCACAGGCCACACAAAGTGGGTTCAACCAGTATGCTCCGGGCGATGGGGTCTGGTTATTACGCGAACAACTGGCACAGCAGTTTGCACAGCGCGATCAAATTCAACTCGATCCAATCACTGAAATTACCATCACCCCAGGCGCAACCATCGGCATTTTTGCCACCATTCAAGCCGTGGTCCATGCGGGCGATGAAGTCATCATCTTTGACCCCAGTTATGACAGCTATGCACCCAGTGTCGCTTTGGTTGGGGGTAAGGCCGTTCACATCCCTCTGCATGCACCACATTTTTCGGTGGATTGGGAGCAGGTCAAATCCGCGATTACAGCCAAAACCAAACTGATCATTATCAACACGCCACATAATCCAAGTGGTGCCATTTGGAGCCAGCAAGATTGGTTGACGCTGATTGAACTGATTCGCGACACCAATATTTTAGTGCTGTCCGATGAAGTTTATGAGCATCTAGTATTTGATGGTCAATGTCACTATTCAGCGCTGTCTTTTCCTGAACTGCGTGAACGCAGTGTGGTGGTGGGTTCCTTTGGCAAAACCTTTCATGTAACGGGTTGGAAAACTGGCTACTGCATTGCCGCACCAGCACTGATGCAATTATTCCGACAGGTCTATCAGTTTGCCAACTTTTGCGGAGTCACCCCTGTACAACTGGCTTTGGCCAATTATATGCAACAACATCCTGAACATATTCAAAACTTAGCGGGATTCTATCAAGCAAAACGCGATCGTTTTATTGAGGGTTTAACTGGCTCACGCTTTCAATGGCTACCTTCTCAAGGCACTTACTTTCAAAATGTGGACTACAGCCACATTCGGCCCGATTTAAGCGATGTTGAATTTTGCCACTTTCTGGCAGAGCAGCATGGCATTGTTGGCATCCCTGTTTCGGTGTTTTATCAGCAGGCACCCGAAGCACTACGCCTGATTCGCTTTTGCTTTGCTAAGACTGACCAAACGCTGGCACAAGCGACCGAAATTTTGCAGAAAGTCTAATTTTTTGACCGCCACACTCTATTCGAAACTCGCCTTTGCTTACTGAAATACATCGGTTTTTCAGCACAGAACTATGCTAGGGTAAGACTGAAAAATGTAATAAAAATGACCTTCAGGATGACTTATGTCAGCACACAACCCATTGGTGCAACAACAAAAGCTATGGAAAGCCTTTTTCATTTTCTTGATGCCTTTAATTGCGACCAATATTCTGCAAAATCTGTCTGGAACCATCAACACTGTTTTCGTCGGACAGATGATGGGGGTACAGGCGATTGCTGCAGTTGCTGTTTTCTTCCCCATTCTGTTTTGCTTAATGGCATTCGTGATTGGTCTTTCTGCGGGTTCTACAGTCCTCATCGGCCAAGCGTGGGGCGCACAAAATATTGAGAAAGTTCGTGCAGTGGTTGGATCTACGCTATTCATGACCTTGATTGGAGGCAGTTTTATTGCCTTTTTAGGGGTAGTTTTCGCACGTCCAATTTTATCGGCTTTGGGCATAGATGAAAATGTCATGCACCTGTCCTTGCCTTATGTACGATGGATGTTGGCGGGAAGCCCACTATTATTTATTTATATTATTTATACCTCAATTTTACGCGGTGTCGGTGACAGCACCACGCCACTCATCGCCTCTGGCATGACCATTTTGATTGGGCTTTGTGTCACACCGATCCTCATCGCTGGCTATTTTGGTTTTCCCAAACTCGGGATTGTTGCACCTGCCATTGCAACAACCTTAGGTTTCATTTCTGTTTTGGTATTTTTATATTTCTATTTGGGCTATAAGCAGCACCCTCTAAGACTTGATGCACAAATGCTCAGCCATATTCGCTTTGACCGTCAACTGAGTAAAATTATTCTGCGTTTGGGGATTCCAACTGGCATTCAAATGATCACCACTTCCGTGGCAGGCCTTGTAATTGTTGGTCTGGTTAACCGTCACGGCGCAGATGCAACAGCTGCTTATGGCGCAGTCAACCAAGTCCTAAACTATATTCAATTTCCTGCACTTTCAATTGCGATTGCCGCATCCATTTTTGGTGCTCAAGCCATTGGTGCGGGCAAGTCCGAGTTATTGGCCAAAGTCACGCGTACAGCGCTCAGCATGAACATCATCATTACAGGCTCCTTGGTGGTGTTGGCCTACCTCTTCTCCAAATATCTCATGGCACTCTTTATCACTGACCATGCGGTAGTTGAGTTGGGGCAACAGTTGTTGTTTATTGTACTGTGGTCGATTTTATTCTTTGGTGCCAGCGCCATTTTTGCCTCCATCATGCGGGCTAGCGGTACAGTCACCATGCCGATGGTCATCAATATCGTGGCGATTATTGCGATCGAAGTGCCCTGTGCCTATATGTTTAGTGAATGGTGGGGACTACAAGGTATTTGGTATGCTTATGCACTGGCCTTTGTCAGCTTATGCATTATGCAAGGACTGTACTATCAATTGGTCTGGAAGAAAAAGACTATTGAAACGCTCATCTAAAATAGGATTTTTGCTGCCCTGCTTACACGCACGCCACGCATCATTCTTTCAGATATCCATCAAAAATGAAGCATAAAAAAACCCGCCAA